>DATDJH010000166.1:0-6698 GCA_036520635.1 Acidimicrobiia bacterium | reverse complement strand
ACCCGGCTCTCTGAGGCGTCGGGGGTTCCCTACGAGCAGTTCGAACAGGCTTTGTTGTCCGGGATGTGTCGACCTCGCTGCGAACGATGCCGGCGACCATGGCTCTCGCAGACTGGGAAGGTCTGCTCTTCCCCGACACCTACGAGTTCACGAAATCCGCCGAGCCTGTTGCGATCCTCCAACGGCTTGCCTCGACGATGGAACAGCGTGTCGACAGCATCGATTGGTCTGTCGTCGAAGCTGCCGGATTCACCCCCTACGAGGGGCTGATCATCGCCTCGCTGGTTGAGACCGAGGTGCTCCTCGACGAGGAGCGACCGATCGTCTCGAGCGTGATTCACAACCGTTTGGCGATAGACATGAAGCTGGACATCGATGCCACGGTGCTTTACGCACTCGACACCCGGGACATCGCGGAGTTCAACAACGAGGTCGACTCGCCCTACAACACCTATTTGGTCGCCGGCCTGCCACCCACCCCCATCGCTTCTCCGGGTCGGGCATCACTGGAGGCGGCAGCAGCTCCGGACACCACCGATTACCTCTATTACGTGCTCTCAGATCTCGAAGGGCACCATGCCTTTGCAGCCACGCTCGATGAGCACAACGCCAATGTCGAGCAGGCTCGGGCCGACGGAGTCCTTCCCTGAGCACCGACTCGGGTCCCAGACGGCGATGAGAGCCGACCTGAGATTTGCGCTCCTCGGCGACCCGGTCGATCACTCCCGATCCCCGGCAATTCACAGGGCAGCGCTCACAGAGCTCGGCCTCAGCGGAACGTATGAGGCGCGGCGCAGCGGGCAGGCTGGGCTTGAGGCAGCGGTCGACGAACTTCGAGATGGGGATCTCGACGGCATCAACATCACAATGCCGCTCAAGGCCCTTGCGGCGGCGAGCGCGGACCGTCTGACCGAATTGGCCGACCGATCAGGGTCGGTCAACACCCTCCGATTCCAGGACGATCTGGTTGAGGGGCACTCCACGGACGCCGCGGCAACGGCCACGGTGCTCGCACAATCCAGGTTTGACCGGTCGGCCCCGATCCTGGTCCTCGGTGCAGGCGGCGCCGCTGCGGCCGTTCTGGTTGCCCTGAGGGGGAGGGAGGTTCATCTTGCTGCCAGACGCGGCGACCTGGCTCGAGAAGTGGCGGCCAAGGCCGGTTACGAGGTCAGGCTCGTACCTTTCGGTACGGCGGTCGCGGGCGCGATTGTCATCAACGCCACCCCATTGGGGATGAAGGGAGAGCCGCTGCCGGACGGAGTGGTGGACGGCGCCTCGGGGCTGATCGATCTCGCGTATGGTCCAGTCGAGCCGCCGGCCACGGCTGAGGCCCGCCGGATCGGGCTGCCCCTCGTTGATGGACTCGAGTTCCTGGCCCTCCAGGCAGGTGAATCCTTCACCTGGTGGACTGGAATGGCTGCGCCCCTCGAAGTGATGCTCAAGGCAGCCAAAAACGGCTAAAGCGCATGACCCTTCGGGCCGAAATGGATGGAAAGGATTGTCACGCTAAGGAGTGAACAAGTGGCTCTTTCTGGAAACCTCGGCTTTGTGCCTCTCGATGAGGTGCTTCGGCTTCTGACCCGCTCAGACCAGCAGGGTGCCATCGACGTCTGGGGTCAGGACGTCAGGGGACGCATCTTCATCAGCCGGAAGGGGATCGGCCTCGCAACCATCTCCGACGACAAGGAACTTCATCGTCACCTGGTCAACTCGGGCTACGTCGACGAGGCGTATATCAGCTCGATCGAGTCCGGCACCACCACGCTGGCTCCTCTGGCCGACAAAGAGGGCGACATCGTCGATCTTCTTCGTGAGATGACCGTCGAAAGCGTCTATCAGATGTCCCGCCGCGGGTCGTCCTTCGAGGTGACCGAGTCGGTTAGCTCTCCTTTCGCCAGTCCGAGGGCCTTTGAGCTCGAGGCGATTCTCGAAGAGTCGAGACGGCGCGCCGGGGAATGGTCCGAGGTCGAGCAGATCATCTCCGACCTGGATGGCGTCATCAAGATGAACCGCGATCTGGGCGAGCAGGACTCGGTCAAGATCAGCCGCGATGCCTGGCGCCTTCTCTGCGAGATGGGATCGGGCGCTTCGGTGCGGACACTTGCCGAGCGTCTCGGCACCACCGACTTCTGGACTGCCCGGGTGGCAGCCGGTCTTTCCGAGCAGCAACTGCTCGTCCTCGCCGAAAGTGTCGCCGAGGAAGAGGTTGTGGCGCCTGTCGCAGTCGAACAAACCTCGTACTACGAGCAGCCCGCCGCTGCCGAAGTTGCTCCTGCAGTCGATGAGGACAAGGACACCGACGAATCGTGGTGGGTCGAGCCCACGGCGGAGGAGAACGAGGCGGCTGCTGCGGCTGCTGCCGATGTCGCCGAATCCGCGCAGTCGGAGCCAGAAGCCCATAAGGACAGCCGATTCGGCCAGTTCCGCCAGAAGGTGGAGACTGCGGACGAGCCCGCCAATGAGGCAGCGGAAGACGCCTCGGGAACTGAGGCACCGTTCGAGCCCGATTCGTCAGTTTTCGAGCCCCAGTCCGAGGCCGTGCCCTCGCTGGAGACACCCTCCGACCTGGATGCGGTCGAGGAAGACACCGAAGCCTTCCTGGAAAAGGTGTTCTCGCAGCTCGATACCAATGGCCAGCCAGAGGAAGAGGGCCATGGCCTGCTTCGGCGCCGTCGCCTCGGCTCCGTGCTCAAGGAAATGACTGAGGAAGACTGAGAGCCAGGCTCTCGACCTTTCCCAACGCTAATTTGCTCCGGCGGTGATATATGTCCTCGCCGGAGCTTTTGGCTTTCTAGGGGCGTTTGCCGCCCACGATCTCGCGACTCAAACCCTGCGCGACGTCCCGCTGCGCCCGTACACGGGGACCTGCCCTCGTTGTGGCAATCAGCGTGGTTGGTTCAAGTGGACCTGTCCCTCGTGCTCGCGGAGAATCGGTCGCGAGCTGATCCTGGCATTGGTTGGAGCTCTGATTGCGATCGGGTTTGCCCGCACTATCGGGGCCACCTGGTCTCTCGTTCCCTATCTCGGATTCTTGGTCCTGACCCTTGCCCTGGGAATCACCGACATCGACGCCTTCCGCATCGTCGATCGACTCAATCTGCGGGGCACGGCGATCCTGGCCGCGCTGCTTGCAATCGCGGCAGTCCTCGATGGCTCCATCCCTGAGTTGGGCCGGGCAGCTCTCGGTGCCCTGGCCTATTTC
This sequence comes from Acidimicrobiia bacterium, assembly GCA_036520635.1. Classification (GTDB taxonomy): domain Bacteria; phylum Actinomycetota; class Acidimicrobiia; order Spongiisociales; family ZC4RG35; genus JALYNX01. The sequence goes on along the minus strand of DATDJH010000166.1, from coordinate 3,496 downwards.
GGGGGCAGCAATGTGATGTTCATCCTCGCCGGTGGCAAGGGGTTCGGCTATGGAGACGTCAAGCTCTCGGTGCAACTTGGCCTGTTCACCGCATACCTCTCCTGGGGGACGCTCGGTTGGGCTGTCCTGATCACCGCGCTTCTTGGCGGCTTGGCGTCGATGATCTTGATTTCCGTCGGCGCAGTGGCGAGGAGCCGCGCCAAAAGGAAGGCGCCCGAGGGCGAAACCGTGTCACTTCGTGATGTCATGAAGACCGAACTGCCCTACGGGCCGGCGATGATCGCCGGCGCCTGGGCGGCGATCATCCTCGTTGGGCTCGGAGCGATCCCGATCCCGACGTAGCATCCCTCCCATGTTTCGCTTCATGACGGCCGGTGAGTCACATGGCCCCGGGCTGGTGACAGTGGTTGAGGGCCTGCCCCGAGGCCTCTCTGTGTCGGCCGAGGGAATCGCAGACGAATTGGCGCGTCGCCGTCTCGGATTCGGGAGAGGCAAGCGCATGGCGATCGAGCGTGACTCTCTCGAGATCCTGGGAGGGGTCCGACACGGTTTCACTCTTGGGTCGCCTGTTGCGGTCCTGGTCAGGAACACCGAGTGGCCTCGCTGGGCGGAGGAGATGAGCCCCGAGCCGGCGCCCGTCAAGAAGCCGGTCACCAGGCCAAGGCCTGGCCATGCCGACCTGGCCGGGATGCTCAAGTACGACACCGAAGACGCCCGCGACATCCTCGAGAGGGCGTCAGCCAGAGAGACCGCGGCTCGAACTGTTGCCGGGCACCTGGCGAAGATTTTGCTTCGAACGGTCGGCGTCGAGATCCTCAGCCACGTGGTTTCGATCGGCCACGTCGAGAGCGAGGGGCCAACCCCTCTTCCCGCCGATCTGCCGGCAATCGATGACAGTCCAGTCCGTTGTTTTCACGAGGCCTCGGCACAGGCGATGATCGAATTGATCGAGGACGCCAAAGAGCGGCGTGACACTCTCGGCGGCGTTTTCGAGGTTCTTGGATATGGGGTCCCCGCGGGAATTGGCTCTCACGTCCACTATGACCGCCGTCTCGATGGCATGCTCGCCGCCGGCCTGATGTCGATCCCCGCAATCAAAGGCGTCGAAATTGGCGACGGATTCGAGGTTGCCCTCCTCCCGGGATCGAAGTCGCATGACGAGATAGTTTCGGGAGAGGTCGGGCTGGAGCGGCCCACCAATCGCGCCGGCGGCCTCGAGGGCGGGATGAGCAATGGCGAGCCGATTCGGGTCAGGGCGGCCATGAAACCGATATCCACTCTGATGCGCCCGCTTCGGACCGTCGACATGAGCACCGGTGAGCCGGCCGAAGCGGTGCGGGAGCGGTCCGATGTGTGTGCAGTTCCCGCAGCTGGGGTGGTCGGCGAGCAGATGGTTGCCATCACCCTCGCCTCGGAGTTCCAGCGCAAGTTCGGCGGGGACACGGTCGATGAGTTCGTGGCCGCCCACACTCGATACGTGGATGGGTTGGCCGAGCGTCTCAAGCGATGACGCTATGGCTCGCCGGGATGATGGGGTCAGGCAAGACCTCAAGCGGTGCTGTCGCTGCTGCCAGTTTGGGGGTTCCCTTCCATGACACCGACGTCGAGGTCACAGCCGGCTTGGATTGCACGGTTTCCGAGCTCTGGGAGCGGGTTGGGGAAGCGATATTCCGTGAGATGGAGTCGGTCACTGTCAAACGACTCGCCGGGTTGGACGCCATCGTTGCGACCGGAGGTGGCGCCGTGCTCCAGGCAGTGAATCGTGATGTGATGACCGCCTCCGGGCCGATCGTCTGGCTGCAGGCTTCTCCCGAAGAGATCCTGGAGCGAGTCGGGGCGACCATTGGGCGCCCGCTTCTCGACAACAGCTCCGACCCCTTGGAAGAGCTTCGAGTGCTTTCCAAGCAACGCGCCGACATCTACGCCGAGGTTGCCGATCACGTGATCGAAACCTCGGGCAAGAGTGTCGCCGAGGTCGCAGAAGAGATCGAGTCGCTTTGGGAACTCTGACCGTCGCCGGGCGAACCGAGGTGCTCGTTGGGGAGGGTGTTCCCGATGACGTCCTTCCCGTACGGGAGGGAAGACAGCGGGTCGCCATCCTCACCCAACCGGGAGCAACCCGATATGCCCTCGACATCTCGCGGGTTCTCAAAGAGGAAGGACTCGGGGTCGAGGTCATCGGGCTGCCGGATCGTGAAGAAGCGAAGACACTCACCGTCGCCGGGACCGTTTATGAGACTCTGGCCCGCTTCGGTCTTGGCCGCCAGGACACCGTGATCGGAGTCGGAGGTGGGTCGGTGTCGGACCTTGCGGGCTTCGTCGCCGGCACCTGGCTCCGGGGTGTCGAAGTCGTCCACGTGCCGACCACACTGCTCGCCGCGGTGGACGCCTCCATCGGAGGCAAGACCGGAGTCAATCTGGCGGGCAAGAACCTTGTGGGTCTGTTCTGGCATCCGACCCGGGTGGTTGTCGACGTTCGGATTCTCAAGGGCCTGCCCTCATCGCTGTTGCGAGAGGGCATGGTCGAAGCGTTGAAGACGGGCCTCGTGGGCGATCCCGACCTGTTCGCCACGATCGAAAAGCATGGGGTTGAGGCCGATCTGGACGATGTCGTGGTCCGGTCGGCCACCGTGAAGGCGAGGATGGTCGGCGAAGACGAGCGTGAGTTCGGGATCCGAGCGGTACTCAACCTGGGCCATACGATCGGCCATGCCATCGAGTTCGCCTCGCCCCTCTCTCACGGCGAGAGCGTGGCAATCGGTCTCGTTGCCGCGGCCCGGATCTCGGAGATACGCCTCGGCTTCGAGGATGCGAGCCGGATCTCGGAGTCGATCCAGCGGCTGGACCTGCCGATCACCGTCACCGGCCTGGATCGGGCGAGGGTGATCGACCTGCTCCGTCATGACAAGAAGCGTGACGCTCAGGGAATACGCATGGTTCTGCTCCGGGCTGTGGGCGCTCCCGTGGTGCAACATGTGAGCAGTGACGACATCGAGGTCGGGCTGGAGTCCGTTGGTCTCTGAGCGGGTACCGTCCGTGCCCGAATCGCCTCAACCAGGACCTCTTGAATGATCAGCACCAACGACGTACGACCCGGCATGGCATTGCAGCTCAACGATGGTCTGTTCACCATTGTCGAGTATCAGCATGTGAAGCCGGGCAAAGGCAAGGCCTTCGTCCGGATGAAGATCAAGAACCTCGAAACCGGCCAGGTTCTCGATCGCACGTTTCGGGCCGACGAGCACGTCGACCAGGCGATCATCGACCGGCGGGATCACCAATACCTGTATTCGGACGATTTGGGCTTCCACTTCATGAACCTCGAGGACTTCGGACAACTGGCGTTGTCCACCGATGACGTCGGTGAGGCCGCGGGGTATCTGATCGAAGGGATGACAGTCAGCCTTCCCCTCTATCGGGGCACCCCGATCGGGGTGGACCTGCCGGCGTCGGTGGAACTCGAGGTCACCTATGCCGAGCCCGCCGTCAAAGGCGA
>DATDJH010000165.1:0-10955 GCA_036520635.1 Acidimicrobiia bacterium | reverse complement strand
TGGTGCTCTTCGGCCTGCTTCCACTCATTGCCGTCGTGCCCACTCCGTTCCTCTTCGGGACGCTCCTGGCGATACTCGGGTTTGTCGACGCTCAGACCGATGTCGGCATGAATGCGGTGGGGGTCAGAGTCGAAGAGTCCGTCGGTCGCTCGATCATGACCCGACTCCACGGTCTGTGGAGTCTGGGCACCCTGGTCGGGTCCGCCGTCGCCGCCCTCGCCGTCATGGTCGGAGTGGGGCTCGGGCCGCAACTCTTGGCCCTTTCGGCCGCAGGTCTCGTGGTCATCGCCTTCGCAGCACGCTTGGTGCCGGACAGCGCCCCCCGACGGGGCACGGGTGAGAGATCAGGAAGGATCGCGATCGGCCTGATCCTCGCTGGCGCCACCGCGGTGATGATCGAAAGTGCCCCCATGGACTGGGGCGCCATCTTCCTGATCGACATCACCGGTGCTTCCGGGGCTGTTGTCGGCACCGCAGCCATCGTCTTCACAGCTGGAATGCTCGTGGGGCGGATGGCCGGCGACCATGTGGTCGACCGGTTTCACGGTGTTCCCACCGTCGTCGCCGGGATCCTGGTCTCGGCCTCCGCCATGACGTTGGTCGTGTTCACTGAGTCGACACCGATGGCGCTGGTCGGGTTCGGGATCTGGGGGCTTGGAATCTCCGTGGTGCTTCCGGTTCTCTACAAGCTTGCCGGGTCCCACCCAACGTTCGCCGAAGGTGCCGGGCTGGCGGCGCTCACGGTCGGAACCCGACTCGGCTTCATGGCGGCTCCAGCCTTGATCGGCTTCGTTGCAGCGCGGTCGAGCCTCCCGACTGCCCTGGGTGTGGTCGTCGGCCTGGCAGCCGCGGCCTCGCTGGTCACCATCCGGATGACCCTTTCTGGTGGTGACCAAATCCGCGATTCCCTCCCGAGCCGGGGCGCCTCATAATGTGGGGCCAGCCGGACGGGAACTCAGCATGAACAAACAGGCCGAATACGTGCTACGAACAGTCGAGGAGCGGCGCATCCGCTTCGTACGGCTGTGGTTCACCGACGTACAAGGATTCTTGAAGTCGGTCTCAATCGGGCCCACCGAGTTGGAGGTTGCCTTCGAAGAGGGGATGACCTTCGACGGCTCGTCGATTGATGGCTACGCCCGCATCCAGGAAGCCGACATGCTGGCCAAACCCGACCCTTCGACGTTCCAGGTGCTTCCTTGGCGCACCGAGGAGCAGGTGGCACGGATGTTCTGCGACATCTACACCCCCGACGGCGAGCCGTTCTCCGGCGATCCCCGGATCGTCCTCAAGCGGAACCTGGAGAAGGCATCGGAGATGGGGTACATCTTCTACGCCGCACCCGAGCTGGAGTTCTTCTACTTCCGAGACTCCGGGCCGGTTCCCGAGGTCCTCGATCGGGGCGGCTACTTTGACCTGACCCCGCTCGACGTGGCCCAGGAATATCGTCGCAACACGATCAATGCCCTCGAGCACATGGGAATCCCCATCGAGCACTCCCACCATGAGGTGGCGCCGAGCCAGCACGAAATCATTGTTCGCTACACGGACGCGTTGACGATGGCGGACAACATCATGACCTCGCGGCTCACTGTCAAAGAAGTTGCCCTCCAACACGGGATCTACGCCACCTTCATGCCCAAGCCGTTGGAGGACTACGACGGCTCCGGGATGCATCTGCACCTTTCGCTGTTCGAAGGCGACGTCAATGCATTCCATGAGCCGGGGACACCCGGTGGCCTCTCCAAGGTCGGCCAGGCGTTCATCGCCGGTCTGCTCCGGCACGCCGCCGAACTGACCGCCGTCACCAATCAATGGGTCAACTCCTATAAGCGCCTGGTCGCTGGTTTCGACGCCCCGATATATGTCTCCTGGGCCCGCAACAACCAGTCGGCGCTGGTTCGGGTGCCATCGGTCAAGAAGAACAAGCCGTCGAGCGTGCGGGTCGAGTACCGGGCGGCCGATGCAGCCTGCAACCCCTATCTGGCACTCTCGGTGATCCTCGCTGCCGGTCTAGAGGGGATCCGGGAGGGCTACGAGTTGCCGGCGGAGGTGGCCGCCGACATCCACCGGCTCACGCCCGCCGAGCGGGCCGCCGCCGGCGTCAAACGGCTTCCCGAGACTCTGTCCGAGGCTCTTGACACGCTGGAACAGTCCGAACTCATGGCCGAGGCCCTCGGAGAGCATGTCTTCGACTGGTTTCTCCGCAACAAGCGCCGCGAGTGGGATCGCTTCCAACATCATGTTTCCCAATTCGAGCTCGAGACCTACCTCCCAGTTCTGTGATCGTCGCCGTCCACCCCGTCGAGTGCTCCGAAGGCGTGACTGATGGGCTGGCCCTGGGAGGCGCCACCGTCACCCCGGCCCCGGAGTTGGTGCCCGAAGATCGGCGGATCAACGACTCCGACCTGCTCTTGGTCGAGCTAGGTGACCAACCCATGCGACGACTTCGCGAGCTGACACGCATCGTCGAGACGATCGGGCTCCCTGTGATCGTGGTGGCCTCGGTCGAGCACCTGGCTCTGATGGAGGGCGCACCAGGGATCTCGGACTTCCTCACCGCTCCGGTGGACCCTCTGGAACTTCGCCTCCGGCTGCAACGGCTCACGATGGCCGAAGCGGTCGACGAATTGGTCAAGTTCAAGGATCTCGAGCTCAATCCGCTCAACTACCAGGCGAGCCTGGCCGGCGATCCGCTGGATATGACCTTCATGGAGTACGAGCTGCTCCGCTTTCTCATGGAGAACCCGGTGCGGGTGTGGTCACGGGAGCAACTCCTCTCGAAGGTGTGGGGCTACGACTACTACGGAGGGGCTCGCACCGTCGATGTCCACATCAGGCGCCTCCGGGCAAAGCTCGGCGAGGAGCGGTCTTCGTGGATCACAACCGTGCGCTCGGTCGGATACCGGTTTGGCTAGGAGCGACATGGGATTTCGCACCAAGCAGATACACGCCGGCGTCGAGCCCGATCCGACTACGGGAGCCATCCTCACTCCCATCCACCAGTCGACCACCTTTGTCCAGGAGTCGGTCGATGCCTACATGGCCAAAGGCTTCTCCTACAGCAGGGCCGGGAATCCCACCGTCCGCGCCTTCGAGGAAAAGATGATCGCTCTCGAAGGCGGGGTCGATGCGACTGCATACGGCTCCGGGATGGCGGCCACCGTCGCCGTGTTCCTCGCTCTGCTTCGGGCCGGTGACCATGTGATCATCGGCGACGTCGTATACGGCGGCACCTACCGATTCGCCGACCAGTTCCTCACCCGGTTCGGAGTCGATGTCTCCTTCGTCGATGCTGCTGATCCAGAGGCAGTGGCCTCTGCCGTAGGGCCGACGACCCGGATGGTGTTCACCGAAACCCCGGCAAACCCGACTCTGAAGCTCACCGACCTCGAGGCGATCTCGGACATCTGCTCTCAGGCCGGGATCTTGCACGTGACGGACAACACATTCCTCACCCCCTATTTTCAGAGGCCGTTCGAGCTCGGGGCCAATGTGATCATTCACTCGACGACCAAGTTTCTCGATGGGCACAACGCCACCCTGGGAGGCGTCGTTGTTGTCGATAGCGCCGACCTGCAGGAGAAAATCGCCTTCGCCCGAATCGCCGCCGGACTCGTCATGTCACCGATGGTCGCCTGGCTCACCCTCCAGGGGGTCAAGACACTCAGCCAGCGGATGGACGGCCAATCGGCGAATGCGATGGCGGTCGCCGAGTGGCTCGCCGGGCACCCCAAGGTCGACTACGTCAACTATCCCGGGCTTGCCTCGCACCCCCAACACGACCTCGCAAAGCGGCAGGCCACGGGCTTCGGAGCCCTGGTGTGCTTCGAAATCCACGGTGGGCTGGAGCCAGGCAAGAGGCTGATGGATGCCGTGGAGTTGTGGAGTCTCGCCGAGAACCTGGGCTCGGTCGAGTCGCTGATCACTCATCCGGTGACGATGACCCATGCCGCCGTGCCAGCTGCGGAACGCGCCGCGGCCGGGATCACAGACGGTCTGGTGAGGCTCTCGGTGGGCCTGGAGGACGCTGAGGACCTGATCGCCGACCTCGATTCCGCCCTGGATCGGATCTAGGCGGACACCGGCCGACGACCCCTGACCAGGGCGTCCCGGGCAAACACCCGGCCCTCATCGGTCTCAACGGGACGCCGCACCACCTGGCCTTCGATGATGGTCAGGCCTTCCATCCAACCAATCATCTCGTCGACATTCCAGAGGATCTCCGGGTACTGGGGCCCGCCGTGCCCGTGCTCGACATTGCTCACATCGTGTCCGATCATGAATAGCTCGCCACCCGGCTCGAGCCATTCCTTGGCACGATGCACGACCTTCTCATACTCCGCCGACTGGAGATGAAGGTAGGCAATCAGAATCAAATCGAAACTGGTATCCGGTTCCCATTCCAGAGCGTCAGCGACTACGAAGTCGACGTCGGTCGCCCGGGCCGACCCGCGTTCGATCGCCACCTCGGAGAAGTCGACCGCCGTCATCTTCCAGCCCAGCGAAGCGAGCCAAATGGCGTTGCGTCCCTCACCGGCGGCCAGGTCGAGGCCCCTACCCGGCACAGCGTCGTGAAGCCGGTCAGAGACGAAGATATTCGGCGTTGCGGGCCAATGGAGGTGTGCGGCCTCCTTGTACTTCTCGTCCCAATCGGTGGCGTCCATGCTCAGCCGAACTCGATCCCCTGGGCCAAGGGCAGGTCGTCCCCCCAGTTGATGGTTGTGGTCTGACGCCTCATATACGCCTTCCAGGCGTCCGACCCGGCCTCTCTGCCGCCACCGGTCTCCTTCTCCCCGCCGAAGGCCCCGCCTATCTCTGCCCCGGAAGTGCCGATGTTGACGTTGGCAATCCCGCAGTCGGATCCGACGTCGCTGAGGAATTTCTCGGCGTTCCGAACCGACTCGGTGAAAATCGCCGAGGAAAGGCCCTGGGTGACACCGTTCTGGATCTGAATCGCCTCGTCCAGAGTGTCGAACTCGATGACCCACAGGATCGGGGCAAAAGTCTCCTGCTGGGTGATGGTGGCGTCGGCCGGGACCACAGCGATGGTGGGTTCCACGAAGAACCCCGGACGATCGATGCGGTTGCCTCCAGTGACGATCCGGCCTCCTTGCTCCCGGGCGATGTCCAGAGCATTCATCATTTGCTCGACCGCCCCTTCGCTGACCAACGGTCCCATCAGGGTCCCCGGGACCAGTGGGTCGCCAATGTTCACCTGGCGATAGGCCTCCGCCAGGCGATCGATCATCTTGTCTGAAACCGCACGGTGGACCAGCAGGCGACGAAGCGAGGTGCAGCGTTGACCGGCCGTGCCGACTGCTGAGAACAGGGTCGCTCTAACCGCCAGATCGAGGTCGGCGTCATCCATGACGATCACCGCGTTATTGCCACCCAACTCGAGAATGGTGCGCCCCATCCTCTGCGCGACGGCGGGACCGACGATCCGACCCATGTTGCATGACCCGGTAGCCGATATCAGGGGCAGACGGGCGTCAGCGTTCATCGCGCTCCCGACAGTGGCACCGTCCCCGACCACGAGGTTGAAGACTCCCTCGTAGCCACTTCCCGCCATGACCTCCTCGGCGATTCGAGTCACTGCAATCGCACTCAGCGGCGTGCGCTCCGAGGGCTTCCAGACCACCGTGTCACCACAAACCGCAGCGAGGGCGGAGTTCCATGACCACACCGCGACCGGGAAGTTGAACGCCGAAATGACGCCGACTGGCCCCAGCGGGTGCCAGTGCTCGTACATCCGGTGGTTGGGCCTCTCGGAGGCCATTGTGTTGCCATAGAGCTGGCGGGAGAGACCGACAGCAAAGTCGCAGATGTCGACCATCTCTTGGACCTCGCCAATCCCTTCGGGAAGGATCTTGCCCACCTCCAGGGTGACCAGGGCGCCCAGCGCGTCGATGTTGTCACGAAGGGCGTCACCGAGACTCCGGATGTATGCGCCCCGCTTGGGGGCGGGGAGCAACTTCCACCGATGGAAGGTCTCGACAGAGTTGGCAACAACCTTCTCGTAGTCAGCGACGGACCCCATCGTGACCGAGCCCAGAGTCTCCTGAGTCGTCGGGTTGACCACCTCGATTGTCTCGCCGGTCGCCTCGAGCCACTCGCCGCCAAAAACACCAGAGTTGGATTCGGAAACTCCGAGCCGGTCGAAGATCTCGGTCTTGTTCATCGCGCCGCCACCACGTCGATCTCGACCAAGAACCCGCCGGGGAGGGCACCCGCCTGAACAGTGGAGCGCGCCGGCGGTTCTTCGTCGAGGAAGCCGGAGTAGATGGCATTCACCTTGGGGAAATCATCGATGTCGGCCAGGTAGATCGTGGTCTTCACGATGTCGGAGATGCCGAGCCCGACGTCACCGAGAATCGCGATGATGTTGGTCATGACCTGGCTCGCCTGCGCCTCGACATCATCTGGCGCTCGCTCTTTGGTGATTGGGTCCACTGCGACCTGGCCTGACACGAAAACGAACCCGTTGGCCTCGGTGACAACCGAGTAAGGGCCCATAGCGCCTGGCGCGGACGGGGTGACCGGGACGGTTTTTGGCACCGCTGCTCCTGTTTCGGGGGAAGTCAGGAGGGTACCCGAACGTCGGAGCTGTCAGTCTTGAAACAAAGAAGGGCCCGGGGAAACCCGGGCCCTTCGATTTCGTTAGCGGATTCTGCTCAGGCGAGGAGGGAGGCCTTCGCCTTGTCGAACTCCTCTTGGGTTAGGTCACCCTTTGCCTTCAAGTCGGACAGAGCAGCGAGCTCGGACGCCGAGCCGCCGCTACCGGCAACCTTGCGGATGTATTCCTCCTGAGCCTGCTGCTTCTTCATCGCACGCTCGGCCATCCCGCCGCCACGCGCGATCAGATAGATGAGGATGCCCAGCCAGGGCAGGATCACCACGAAGAACGTCCAGAACGCCTTAGCCCCACCACCGGTGTCCGGGTCGCTCCAAAGGTCTGCAAGGACCGAGACGAAGAGCCAGAAGAACATACAGAACACGAAGAACGCCAACATCCAAAGGATTACGTCCCAGAAATTATCGACCAATTACTCCTCCTGATTCGATGAACTTGAGAAACCCTACACCGCTGAAAAGGAGGGTTTGTCAGGAGAAGGAGTTGCCACACCCGCAGGTGTGGGAGACGTTCGGGTTGTTGATGGAGAACCCGGTCTCCATCAGACCATCCTTGTAGTCGAGCGTGGCGCCCCGCACCATCTCGGCGCTTTGTGGGTCGACGACGACTTTCACATCGCCGAACTCCTCGACGATGTCGGAGGCATCGATTTGGGAGTCGAAGTACATCTCGTAAGAGAATCCGCTGCAACCGCCTGGGCGCACTGCCATCCGAAGGGCGAGATCCGTGTCGGACTCGGCCTGGATGAGCTCACGGACCTTGTCGATCGCGATGTCCGTCAACATGACGGTCTTCTGTGGCTGACTGGATTTGATGCTGAGAATTTGTGTCATTTGTTGAACCTGCCCTCATTGTAACCCGCCTTCACATCTGGACCAGCATGGCGTGCCGGCAATGCCACTATCCAGGTCTCTCCTCTTACCATGAGGGTTGATGCCGACCCGTGATGACGTCCTCAAGACCCTGGAAGGGGTGCGCGATCCCGAGTTGGGCGGCAACGTAGTCGAGTTGGGAATGATCACCGACGTGACGGTCCATGGATCCACCGTCGATGTCGGTCTGGCGCTGACCGTCGCCGAGTGTCCGCTGCGCAATCAAATCGAGAATGACACCCGCCGCCGGGTGCTCTCGATGCCGGGCGTGGATGAACTCAATCTGCGGACCACCGCGATGACCAAGCAGCAGAGAGCAGGGCTGATGTCAGTTGCCCGCCAGAGAGTCCGCGAGAACGCCGAGCCAACCCAGGTCTCCCCCACAACCCGGGTCATCGCGATCGGCTCGGGCAAGGGCGGGGTCGGGAAGTCGTCGATTGCGGTGAACCTGTCGGTGGCCCTGGTGGGCGCCGGATTCCGGGTTGGCCTGCTCGACGCCGATATCTGGGGCTTTTCCACTCCCCGCATGTTGGGTGTCGAGGACCGTCTACACGCCGATGACGCCACCAAGCTCATCGAGCCGGTTGATGCCCAAGGCGTGAGACTGGTATCAACCGGGCTGATCATCGAATCTGAGGAGACCGCCCTCATGTGGCGGGGCCTCATGCTTTCCAAGGCGCTCGAGCAATTTCTCAAGCAGGTCGACTGGGGTGAGCTCGACTACCTCCTGATCGACCTTCCCCCTGGAACAGGCGACATTCAGATGGCACTCACCCGATTGCTTCCACAAGCGGAGATGGTTGTCGTGACCACCCCACAACGGGCGGCACAGAAAGTCGCGGTCCGGGTTGCCGACATGGCCCGGCGCTCGCACATGCCGATTGTTGGAGTGATCGAGAACATGGCCGGTCTTGCCTGTGATTGCGGCCAGGTCCACACAGTGTTTGGCGAGGGCGGCGGCCAGGAGCTCGCCGACGACCTGGGGGTGCCTCTGATCGCTTCGATCCCACTCGACCCCGAAGTGGTGCCGGGTGGTGACAACGGAGCGCCGGTGGTGGCGTCGGGGACGGACTCAGCCGCCGGCAAAGCCCTTCGTCAAGCCGCAGAGACCCTGGTCACGCTGGTGCCGCCAGCCGATCTCGAAACCTGCACCGGCCGCATCGCCAAGCTCCTTGAAGGATTGGAGATCGGCGCCTAGCGCCGATCTCCACGTCCTGCGTAACACGTACTACGTATCACGAGTGTGCCGAAAGGCACGCTTACGCCTTCGGGGCCGCCCAGAGGCTGACGTTGAACGGCTTCTTCTCGATACCAGTCACCACGTAACTGTTCATGATCTTGTCGGCGAATGTCTGCCGCTTCGTGTCCACGAGGGGTAGCAGGAACCCGATGAAGCAGATCCAGTCGAGGATGTGGAGGAATTTACGACCGATTCCAGCCCCACTCCCAAGAAGCTCGCCGGTCTCGTTGACCAGCCTGGTTCCCTGCATCGCCTTGCCCGGAGTCTGACCGGTGGTGCCTTCCAGGTGGCCGAGGTAAGCCAAGTATGCCGCTGAAAGCAGCCCAAAGAAGGGAATCCGGTAGGTCACGATGCTGATAATGATCACCGGAGCCCAGTCGATGATCGCCCCGATGGCACGGATCCCCCAGTCGGCCAGATTCGATGGCGTCCCCGCGGGCACCGCGGGTGGCGGAGATGCGGGAGGCACGGCTGGCGGCGCGGGAGGCGGAGGTGGCGGCGGTGAGACCGGCGGCTCAGATGGTGGCGGGGAGGGAGGCGGTGGAGGCTCGGAAGGTGGCGGCGGAGGGGGAGGAGGCGAAGCCGGGGGTTCCGGGGGTGGTGGAGGAGTCGGCGGCTCGTAGGGAGGTGGGGGAGCCGGGGGCTCTTGGGTGCTCAAGACATTCTCTCCTCGGATCGGATTTTCGCATTGTGCCATTTGGCATCGCGATGTGTCGGCAAGGATCAAAGTTAGCTGGCGATCCACCGGGTCGTCGACGGACTAGTCCAGATGGGTGACTGTGGAATCGTCCTTACCTAACCACTCTCCGTGGTCAATGATATGTGAGGAACGTGCCAAGTGGGCTGTTGGGGTTGGGGAGAGGGAGGCCTCGGAAAGAGGGCCCAGAAGGGCCCTTTTTCCGTGCCTTCAGCACAGCGATCTGACCAATTGGTAGGGGTTGACCGCCCCACCACCCCCCGGATGCCACTCGAAGTGGAGATGGGGAAGCCAATCCGGAGCGTTCCCCGACGACCCGTTGTAGCCGAGCACTCGACCCTGGTCGACGTGCTGACCAGCGGAAACATCGGCGAAACTGTCGAGATGGGCGTAATAGAACATGTCCCCATCGTCCGACACGAAGTAGATGGACAGACCGCCCAGGCTGCTGTTGGAAAATCTCCTGATCGTGCCTGAGTAGATGGCGACGATCGGCGTCCCCCTGGCCGCGATCATGTCAACGCCACGATGAGCGCGGCCGCCTGAGCGCGGTGCCCCGTAGGAGTCAGAGAAAGACACCGCACCCGCCACCGGGCAGGTGCCCCCACTCGGCGGCGTCGGCGGCGGGTCTGGTGTCGTGGTCGGCGTCTCGCCACCACCCACCGTGGTCGTGGTGCCTCCATTGCCGCCACCGCCACCGCCCGCGGTCGTGGTGGTGGCATTTTGAGCAGCCTCCTCGGCGCGACGGCGAGCCTCTTCTTCAGCCTTTCTCCGGGCCTCCTCCTCGGCCTGCTGTTGGCCCACCAAACGGTCATAGACCTTCTGTGCCTTGGCCAGCTCGGCCTGGAGGTCTCCCGCCATCTGTTCCAGGTCCGCGGTGACCGTCTCCTGCTCCGCCGATGCTTCAGCCATGCGCCCGGTCTGACGATCGAGCTCGGATCGGTAGGCACGAAGCTGGCTAACGACGTCCTGGTCGGCTCCAGAGATCTCCTGGAGGTACTCCTGACCCGCCCCGAAGCCCTCGCTCCCCTCGGAGAAGAGGACCTGAAGCGAGGCAGAGCGAGCCGATCCCATGTACATCTCGACCGCTACATCCTCCAAGCGTGCCTCAGTGTCGGCAATTCGGGCGTGAGCCAGATCGATCGAAGTCTCGAGGTCAGATATCTCCTTGTCGAGGGCGTATTGCCGGGCCCATGCCTCCTGAACCTGGATCCCAAGGGCCTCCGACTCGGCGAGAACCGCGTCCACCTCGTCCCGGGCACGATCGACGTCCTCGTCAGTGACCTCGGCATAGGCAGGCAGGGCCAGGGCCACGACGAGTAAGGCAGCGAGGGTGCGGGATGCTTTGGTCAAGGGGATTCCGGGGACGCGACGACGTGCTCGCCGTGCTCGAAGGCTATCCGTCCCTGGTCGGTGAGCAAAGTGAGGTGAGCCTGGACCGAGCGCAGGGCGAGTGCCTGGAGGGGTGCTCCCACATCGCTGTAAACGGTCTCGACAATCGCCTGAGGG
>DATDJH010000164.1:0-4648 GCA_036520635.1 Acidimicrobiia bacterium | reverse complement strand
CGGACGTCGTCGTCCAGGGCCTCGAGAAACGACCTGGGGACCCTCACCACGGTCATGACCGTCACGCGTCCATCCTCGGACCGAAGACGGTCGCAGAGATCTGCCACCGGTGCGGAAGGAAGGACCCCGGTCGTGGCGATCAGGATGCGCACCAGGCTGAGATTAGGGTGTCGAATCCGGTCGCGTCGCTGCGAAAGTCATCGTGGATCGGCCCACAGGAGCACTATGAAGATCTCGGTTGAAGGCAAGGTCGCCCTGGTCACCGGGGCGAGCCGGGGCATCGGCCTGGCCACAGCACTCGAGCTCGCCCGGAGCGGCGCCACAGGCGTGACCATCACCTCACGCAAGGCCGAGACCATCGCAGAAGCCGCGGCGGAGCTCGAGGCCGCCGGGGTCGACCCCGAGCAGATCCTGGCGCTTCCCTCGCGTTCGGACTCCGAGGAGTCCGCCGACGACGCAGTGGCGCAGACTGTCGAGCGTTTCGGATCGTGCGACATCCTCATCAACAACGCGGGCACCAACCCTTCAGCCGGGCCCCTCATGGACGTCGATCTCGGGGCACTGGACAAGACATGGGCGGTGAACCTCCGCGCCCCTCTGCTTTGGGTTCGAGCCGCATACCGGGCTTCGATGGCCAAGAACGGGGGTTCGATCGTCAACGTCGCCTCGGTCGGCGGTCTTCGCGCCAGCGCGGTGACCGGGGCTTACAACATCTCCAAGGCGGGACTGGTGCACATGACCCGTCAGCTCGCCTTTGAGCTGGCACCCGGTATCAGAGTGAACGCAGTCGCTCCCGCCGTGGTCAAGACAAAGCTCTCCGAGATGCTCTGGACCGACGAGCCCATGGCCGCTCGCATGCACCCTTTGGGCCGATTGGGAACCCCCGAGGACGTGGCGAGGGCAATCGTGTTCCTGGCATCCGATGCCGCAGATTGGATGACCGGAGTCATTTTGCCGGTTGACGGTGGTGTGACCGAAGCTTCCTCGTCCGGCATTGCCTGAATTTTCGACCCATGCATACTGCTCCCGATCCCGAGCTGGCCCTCAGTTACCTCGACGGAGTCGTCGGCGATGAGCCCCTTTTCGCCGAGGCGCGTCGCCTCCGAGAACTGGGACATGGTCGGACGATCACCTACAGCCGCAAGGTCTTCATCCCGCTGACCACGCTGTGCAACGATCGCTGCACCTATTGCACCTTCGCCAAGCCACCCGGCGCCGGCGGTCTCTTTCTCGAACCGGACGAGGTCCTGGCCGTGGCGCGAGCCGGTGACGAAGCAGGGTGCACCGAGGCTCTGTTCACGCTCGGCGACCGCCCGGAGGATCGCTGGCCTCAGGCTGTCGAGTTCCTCGCAGGAAAAGGCCTCTCATCGACGATCGAGTACGTGGCTGCGATGTCGGCTTTGGTCAGATCCGAGACCGCGTTGTATCCGCATGCCAACCCTGGTCTGATGGGAGATGTCGAGATGAAACAACTTCGACCGACCAACCCCTCGATGGGGATGATGCTGGAGAACATCTCACCGCGGCTCATGGAGCCGGGGATGCCCCACCACAACTGCCCGGACAAGGAACCTGCCCTGCGAGTGGAGACGATCGAGGCGGCAGGCAGGAACAAGGTCCCGTTCACAACCGGCGTCCTCATCGGCATCGGTGAAAGGCCCAGTGAGATCGTCGACTCCTTGTTCGAGCTCCGCCGACTTTCGGAGGAGACAGGGGCAATACAGGAGGTGATCATCCAAAATTTCCGTGCCAAGGCCGACACCCCGATGCGATGGTCGGCTGAGCCGGTACCGAGATGGTTTGCGAGGGTGGTGGCCCTGGCGCGCTGGATCATGGGAGCCGAAGCAAACGTCCAGGTCCCGCCCAATCTCACCGAGCGTTTCGAGATCTACCTCGATGCCGGGATCAACGACTGGGGCGGGGTGTCACCCCTGACCATCGATTGGGTGAATCCCGAGGCACCGTGGCCCCACCTGGACCATCTCCGAGGCCGGACGGAGAGTGCCGGCTTCACGCTTCGGCCCCGGCTGCCGGTCTATCCAGAGTTCATCACACCCGAATGGATCCATCCCGACTTGTATGACAACGTTGTTGCCTCGTCAGATGACGATGGCCTTGCCCACATCCCCGAGCACGTCGGAGCGTCATGACTGTCACCTTCTTGAGATTGAGACCCTCCGAGACGATCGCCCAGCCCGCGGCCGAAAGTCGACGGCGGGAAGGGACCACCACTGTGGAGATCATCGATCCCAACGCCGAGGACCTGGCCGGGGCGGCCGCCGGGGGAGTGCTGGTCACCGGTTCCACGAACGGTGACGCCGAGCCCGCCGCCTGGGTAGTTGGGCCCGAAGACGCGTTGGCCCTTTCATCCAAAGGGATTCCGGGGTGGCGGCTCACGGTTGTAGGCGACGAAGCTCGAGAGTCGGTCCTCGACGGGCTAGCGAGGTCGGGGGCGGCATTCCTTCGGGCGACCCGATCAACTGTCGAGGAGATGGCCCAACTGGTCTTACTACCCGGCATCGATGCGTCGGTCTCCGTGTTTGTCGACGATGTGGTTCAGGCCGTGCGAATGGTTGACCTGGGAGCCGGCGACCTCCTTTTGCGAGACTGGGATGTCGAGAGGATCGGGCAACTCCGAGAGGCCCTCGGCTCGTGCCTTCTCCTCGAGCGCACCGCCTTCCCTCCAGGAGTCGAGATCGACGAGGCCCGCGACAAGCTCCCATCGGAGGTCTTCAGAGTCTGGCTGAGCCAGATCGACGGCTCCGGTGTCGCACGACCCCGCCACATCTGGGCGCCCGGCAAGGATTTGGCGCCGCCTGTGCCAGAGCACCGCTTTTCTGCAGAGTGGATGGACTCCTCGTGGGTAGCGGGGTCAGCTCCGGAAGGTTTATCGGCGGCCGGTGACCTGGCGCCGATCCTGGAACGGTCCCTCGAAGGACGCCGCCCTACGACCCAGGAGGTCGAGGCGCTATTCGGCGCCCGTGGGGACCAGGTCGACGCCGTCGCCTATGTGGCCGATCGGCTCCGGGAGCAGGCGGTGGGGGACA
Organism: Acidimicrobiia bacterium; assembly: GCA_036520635.1. Taxonomy (GTDB): domain Bacteria; phylum Actinomycetota; class Acidimicrobiia; order Spongiisociales; family ZC4RG35; genus JALYNX01. The sequence continues at coordinate 1,601 of DATDJH010000164.1, read as the reverse complement.
CGGTCACCTATGTGGTCAATCGCAACATCAACTACACCAACCTCTGTTATTTCAAGTGCGGGTTCTGCGCCTTCTCCAAGGGCCCAAAGAGCCTGAACCTGCGCGGAGAGCCCTATCTGATGGGGATCGATGAGATCGTTGGCAATGCCCGGGAGGCCTGGGCCCGGGGCGCCACCGAGGTCACGCTGCAGGGGGGCATCCACCCCGACTTCACCGGCAACTTCTACGTCGACGTTGTGCGGTCGATCAAGGCGGAGTTGCCCGACATGCACATCCATGGATTCACCCCCCTCGAGGTGTGGCAGGGGGCCCATACTCTCGGCATCCCGGTCCGACAGTTCCTCGAGGAGCTCAAAGAGGCCGGGTTGGGAACCCTTCCCGGAACCGCGGCCGAGATCCTTGACGACGAGGTTCGGGCCCATCTCTGCCCGGACAAGATCCGGACCTCACAATGGGCGGAAGTGATGATCACCGCCCACGAGCTCGGGCTGCGGGCGACCTCGACGATCATGTTTGGCCACATCGACCACCCCAGATCGTGGGCCAACCATCTCGAGGTGATCGCCCGGATCCAGCAACGCACCGGCGGGTTCACCGAGATGGTCCCCCTTCCCTTCGTGCATATGGGCTCACCAATCTTCCTGCGAGGGCGGGCCCGACCAGGGCCCACCTGGGATGAAGTCGTCCTCATCCACGCGATCTCCCGGATCGCCCTCGACGGCTTGGTCCCCAATATTCAGGCCTCGTGGGTGAAGCTCGGGCTTGATGGGGGGCGTCGCCTTCTGGATGCGGGTTGCAACGACCTGGGGGGCACCCTGATGGGCGAGATCATCACCAGGTCGGCAGGCGCCGAGCACGGCCAGGAAGTCACGCCTCAGCAGTTCCGTGAGGCGATCGAAGCTGCGGGCCGTTCCCCGGCCTTGCGCAACACCACCTACGAGATCTTGGAGCTGAAGAAGGGCTGAGCTCAGCGCCAGCCGAGAGCGGGGGCGACGTGGGTGAGGATGCTCTCGAGGACATGCGCGTTGTAGTCGACTCCGAGCTGGTTGGGGACAGTGAGCAATAGCGTGTCTGCAGCAGCGATGGCCTCGTCCTCCGCGAGTTGTTGGATTAGGGCCTCCGGCTCGGCGGCGTAGGAGCGGCCAAAGATCGCCCTCGTATTCGCATCGATGTAGCCGATCTGATCAGTGGTCTGTTGTCGGCTGCCGAAATAGGCGTGGTCACGGTCGTCGATGAGAGCGAAGATGCTGCGGCTCACCGAAACCCGCGGCTCACGCTGGTGCCCGGCCGCGCTCCACGCCTCGCGATATGCATCGATTTGTTTCCTCTGCTGGATGTGCAGCGGCTCGCCACTTTCGTCGAACTTCAGCGTCGAGCTCTGCAGGTTCATCCCCAGGGACGCAGCCCACACCGAGGTTGTGTTCGAGGCAGACCCCCACCAGATGCGGTCCCGTAGGCCCGGCGAGTGCGGTTCGACGCGGAGGAGGCCCGGTGGGTTGGGGAACATCGGCTGAGGATTCGGCTCCGCGAACCCTTCTCCTCTGAGCAAATCGAGGAAAACCTCGGTGTAGCGCCGTGCCATGTCGGCATCGCTCTCACCG
>DATDJH010000163.1:0-2637 GCA_036520635.1 Acidimicrobiia bacterium | reverse complement strand
CGGCTGTTCGGGCTCCTCGGGGACTCGACGATTGGGATGGCCACAGTCGCGGCCGAATCTGGAATCGAGTATGTCTCGTCCCGACACGAGGGTGGCGCCATAAGCCTGGCTGCGGGTTACTCCTTTGCGACGAACGCTCCTGCCGTCACGACAGTCAGCACCGGTCCCGGTCTCACCAACGCGATAACCGCGCTGCGCGCCGCGGTCGACCTCCGACTGGCGGTGGTCGTCATCGTGGCCACCGCCCCCGCCGATGGTCGGCTGAACCGGCAACGAATTCCACACCGGGGGTATGTGGAACTCGTCGGCGCAGGCTGGCACTCCATCACCGACCATGCCGAAATCCAACCAGGCATGCAACAGGCATGGCATCGCGCCGCTTCCGAACATCGGCCCCAGGTAGTCGAGGTCTCCTATGAAGTCATGCACAGCCCCGGCGAGTCCGGACCGCCAACACAGGCGCCCCCCGAGATCACTGAGCCCGAGATCGTCGGAGAAGTCGAAGCGGCCGTCGACCTCCTGGTTGGCTCGTCTCGACCCGTGATAGTCGCCGGACTCGGCGCCGTCTTTTCCGACGCCGAACCTGAGCTCCTCGCACTTGCAAGGTCGGCCGGGGCACTACTGGCCACAACCTTGCGAGCCCGAGGCCTGTTCGCAGATGACGAATTCTGCATCGGATTGGCGGGGGGCTTTTCTTCGCCGGTGACCCACTCACTTATCCGTGAATCCGATCTGATCCTGAGCTTCGGCGCCGCCCTGAATCACCACACCACAGACAATGACAGACTGTTCGAAGGGATTCCGACGGTCCAAGTCGACTGCGATCCGGTCGCACTGGGACGATGGTTCGATACCGGAGTCAGGATCCAAGGCGACGCCAAAGTGGTGGCGAGAACCCTGGTCGAAGCCCTTGAAATGACGGAGGAAACCTCTCGAGAGAGGTATCGAACGGAGTCCGTGCGCGAACGCATCGTCAGCTTCGACCTCGGGAGCTCGATCGTGGACTCAAGCAGCGTCGATGGGCTGGATCCCCGCATCGTCCTCATGCAACTCGACCAAATCCTGCCTCCCCACCGGATGACCATCACCGACACCGCGCACCAGATCGAATGGCCATCGCGTTACCTGAGCGTGCGAAAACCCAACACGTACTTGTCTTGCGTGGGTGCTGGAGCAGTCGGCAACTCGTTGGGAACCTCGATAGGTGCCGCCCTCGGCACCGATTTGCTCACGGTCTGCGTCCTCGGCGACGGGGCTTTGATGATGAGTCTGGCCGAGCTCGACACCTCGGTGCGGGCAGGGGCGAACCTCCTAGTTGTCGTGATGAACGACAGCGCATTCGGCGCCGAGGTACACAAGGTCCGAAAGCTGGGGCTGACCGATCGGCTGGCAGTGTTTCCCCCAGTGAACTTCGCCGGGGTCATGTCAGCACTGGGTGGTCGAGGAATCCGACTCAACCAACCGAGCGACGTTGACCAGGTTCCTGCGCTGTTGGGCGCCGGCCCGGTCCTCGTCGACGTCCCGATCACGAGGGATGTCGTCGGGCAACGTCTGCAGTGAGTCTCCGCCGGCTGTCTCCTAGGAGCTCAGAGCTTCCGGGTTCTGCACGTTGATCGGCGACCCGGCCTCATAGGCCAGAATTTGGTCGAAGATCACGCCGAACGCCTTCTCGTAGCCGTCGATCTCGACGTATCCGAGATGTGGCGTGCAGATGATGTTCGGCAATTGGAGCAAGTGGTGAGAGGGATCCTGGATCGGTTCGACGTCGTAGACATCGACCGCAGCCTTTCCCGGCCGGCCCCGGCGGAGCGACTCCTCCAAGGCGCCTTTCTCGACCAGCCCAGCTCGGCTGGTGTTGACGAAAAGTGATGACGGTTTCATCAGAGCAAAGTGGCGGCTGCCGATGAGGCCTCGGGTTGTTTGGTTCAGGCCGACGTGCACGGTCAGCACGTCTGACATCTCAAAGAGGTCTTCTTGACTCGTCGCGGTGGCCAATCCCTCTCGTTTGGCAAGTGCAAGGGACTCCTCTCCGCTCCAAACCAACACCTCCATGCCGAACGCCTGGGCATAGCCGGTGACCACTTGTCCGATCAACCCGTAGCCGAGCACCCCGAGAGTCCGCCCTCTCAGCCCGGTGCCGACCGTGGTCTGCCACCGCCCCCGCTTCAAGGCTGCAACCTCGTCGGGGAGGTTTCGCATCGCCGAGATGATCAACCCCCAGGTGAGCTCGGCTGTCGCGTACGAAGGTCGGCCGTGCCCGACCTCGGAGCACATCAGGACACGGTGTCGGGTGCACTCGTCGACGTCTACGTGGGGAAAGGATCCTCTCATCGAGATCAGCTTCAACCTCTCGAGTCGAGAGAGGAGCGCCCCGCCAACCGGAGTGCGCTCTCGGATCAACACCAGAGCTTCCGCGTCGCCCAGTCGGTCCGCGAGCAGATCGATGTCCGTGACATGGTCGGTCCAGATCTCGACCTCTTGATCTGCGAGCCGGGCGAAGCAGTCGAGATGGCGCACCGCGTCCTGGTAGTCGTCCAGAATCGCCACTCGCATGCGAGTCAATGTAGCGGCTGTGTGCGTGCGTATACCGCCGTTCCAGGGCTGCGCTGTGGGGGGAACAGAGGTAACAGGTTGCGG
>DATDJH010000162.1:0-3129 GCA_036520635.1 Acidimicrobiia bacterium | reverse complement strand
GACCACGTCATCGGAGAAGTCCCCCTGCCCGTAGCTGGCAGTCATCATGTCCTCGACCCGGGAGACCAGGTAGTCGCCGACCGCTTCAAAGGCGACCTCAGGGGAGGCACCATCGAGAGCAGACAGCAGCTCGCGGCCGAATTCACTGGCTTCGGAGGCCACCTGCAAAGTGCCAACCCGGTCCACCAGGTCATGCAGCGAGTCCGGTGACATGCCGCCTGTTCCGCGATGAGTCGGGCTCGGATAGTGGCTCAATCTCGACATCGGCGAGCTGACCGGCGCTACATGGGTTTCCGGAGCGACGTGCTCGACCTGGCGCTCGCCCATCCCCCACAGCGTCCGTTCCGAGCGCTCGAGGAACACTGCACCCATAATCGAAACCTGGCGCTGGACGACGTCGAACACCAACCCGTTGACCTGGGGCATGGTCGACCGTCCCGGGCTCAGCACAAGGACGCTGCGACGCAATCTCTGCATGGCGACCTGGGCTGCCGGAGTTCCGATGTCGCCTACTGCCACAACCACCACATCGAAGTGCTTGCTCGCTTCTTCGATGAAGGCGCGGAATTGCCTGCCGGCCATGGCATCGCCAGGAGATGGGGGTGGCGGGCCGGAGGGCACCACGGCGAGATCGGGCCGGATGAACAAGGCGTTGGATACTGCGGCGGCGACAGCGCGTTCGAACCCGAGCGACTCGGAATTGAGCGCCAGCACTCCGGACAACGAGGAGCCGCCGACCTTGTATTCGGCGACGGCGGAGTCGCTGGCAAAGTCGGCATCGACAAGGAGCACCGAGGACCCCGCGCTGGCCATGGAGACCGCAAGATCGGTGGCCAAAGCATGAACGCCGGCAGCCGACACGTTGTGAGCCGTCAAGGCGAGTGTCGCACCCGATGAGGGGAGTTGGGCCTCGACCACCGAACGCAGGGCCTGAATCGCCGGCTTTCGAGCCCCACCCTCTGTGGTGTCGTACCAGGACTCGCCAACCGCGGCGCCGAGCTTGCGCGCCGGCACATCGCCGAGGAAGGCGATCTCCAGATCTTCGGGAAGCCAAATCGGCTTCTTCGCCCGGTTGATGAAGACCAGGCCGAACAGGGCAATGGCGACTCCACCGAGGAACCCGATGAGCCCGTTGATCCAGGGGTTGGCTGGCTTGCCCGTCAGATCCTCGAACGTGGGAGGTTCGATGGTGCCCGTGTCGATGATCCCCAATTTGCGCAGATTCAGCTGCTCGTACTCGGTGGCAAGCAATGCCAGCCCGTTCTGTAGCGAGGTCAACCTGAACTGGTCGGCGACACTGAGTACGACAGAGGGTGCCGGATCCAACAACGCCTTCTCGGCCTTGAGATCATCGAGCGCCTCCTGAAGTCGTTGGCGGCGGGCAGTGACGGCGGGGGTATCGGCCGCCGAAGCCGATTGCTCCTCGACCAGAGCCTGGATCAGCGCGTCGGTCGTGGCGACGATCTGCTGATCGAGCAGTGCGTGGCGAGTGGCCAAGGCCTGTTGCTCGGGGGTAAGAACGATTTGAAGCTCGTCGATTTGCTCCTGGATCGTCGCCGCCGATTCAAGAACGTCGGCCAGGCGTTCGTCCACCGGGCCGCCGGCGGTCGGGTCTACTGCCAGATAGGCCTTCACCAGGGCCCCCGCTTTGGCCGCGGCCTCTTCGTCGCTGTTGCCGATGGCACGGAAGACAAGAAGACCCGTGGGGTCGATTTCGATCACTGAGGTCTTGTCCGCGGTCAGCAGGCTGGTGGCCGCCTGCCTGGCTCGGCCCAAAGTGGCCTCGCGCTCGGACTCGAGGGCATCGGCTGTCTGGCCTTCCTGAGCCTCGAACCGAATCGCGATGGTCGCCTTGATCTGCTCCTCACGGTTGTCGTTGGCGAGGTTGGTGAAATACCAACCGGCGAACAGACCGAGCAAGCCGACGCCCACGATGACATACCAACGGTCCTGGAGGACCCGAAGCAGCCGTTTCAGCTCCATTGGGGCTCGAACTCAGGGTCGTCGACTTTGGGTTCCATCGTTATGGCTGCGTTGGCCAGATGAGCTAGCAACTTTCTCACCTCGTCCTGCTCACCGGCATGGGCTGCGTCTTCGAGGTCGGCGACACTGTCGAGGACGACATATGCAGTGGGGTGACCAAGTTGAGCCTCAAAAATCTGTGGGTTCCGGGTAAGTGCCATCGGGTCTGTCGAGAGTCTCTCGGTCAGCTTTTCCCCGGGCCGACGCCCAGTGTACTCGATAGCAATATCGTCACCAGGGGTGAGACCAGCCAGGCGGATCAGCCGTCGGGCCAGGTCCACGATCCGAACCGGCTCCCCCATGTCCAACACGAAAACCTCGGAGCCTTCGGCCAGTGCGGATGCCTGAAGCACGAGTTGGACCGCCTCGTCAACGGTCATGAAGTACCGGGTCATTTCGGGATCCGTCACCGTCACCGGGCCTCCGGTCTTGATCTGCTCGACAAACGTCGGGATCACGCTGCCCCGGCTGCCCAGGACGTTGCCGAACCGGACGGCGGTGTATACGCACCCGTCGTTGCGATGCTGACCCAATTGGACCATCAGTTCGGCGATGCGCTTCGTGGCGCCCATAACGGAGGCCGGATCGACCGCCTTGTCTGTCGAAATGAGCACGAAGTGGCTCATCCCTGCGCGGGAGCCCGCCTCGATGACGTTCCGGGTGCCAATGACGTTGGTCAGGACCGCTTCGTCGGGAAACTCCTCGAGCACCGGAACATGCTTGAGCGCGGCGGCGTGGAACACCACATCGGGGCGAATCCGCTCAAAGGTGCGCAGCGTCTTGGTGGCGTCGCGGACATCGGCGAGCACGATGTGAGCCTCACCGTTCCAACCGAGAGAAGCATCATGGAGCAGGGTCTCATCGCGGTCCAGGGCCCAGACCCCGGCGGGCTCGAACCCGAGGACCTGGGCGACGATCTCGCCCCCGATCGAGCCGCCGGCACCGGTGATCAGAACCCTCTTGTCCTTGAGGAGTTGTGCGACTTCCTCCAGATCGGTGGCAACGCGGGGTCGGGAAAGGAGGTCCTCGACACTGATGTCTCGAACATCCACAGCCGTCGAGCGATCGTCCATGATGTCCTCGGCCACGGGAAGGATCCGCAGTCGA
>DATDJH010000161.1:0-3068 GCA_036520635.1 Acidimicrobiia bacterium | reverse complement strand
CTGCTTGGCATCCAGGTAGCCAACGAAGTCAAGATCGGGGCCGACCGGGTGTCGGAGCTGATTCAGGCGGTCAAGGAGTTCTCCTATCTCGACCAGGGATCGATCCAGACCGTCAATCTCAAGACCTCCATCGATAACGCTCTCGTACTGCTGAAACACCGCTTGAAAGGCGGGGTCAAGGTCATCAAGGAATACGACCCAGACCTTCCCGAGATCGAGGCCTTTGGCGCGGAGCTGAGCCAGGTGTGGATCAACCTCATCGACAACGCGATCTTCGCGATGGATGGTGAGGGGGAGTTGACCATTACCGCGACCAGGGACGGGGACGGAGTGCTGATCACAATCGGTGACACCGGGACCGGGATCCCCGAGGATGTCGCCTCCCGGGTGTTCGACCCGTTCTTCACAACCAAGGAACCCGGAGTTGGCACCGGCCTCGGCCTGGCAACCGTGCATTCGATCATCGTCCGGCATGGCGGAAAGCTCGATTTCGTCACCGGACCAACGGGTACAACGTTCCGAGCTCGCCTCTCGCCCAAGCTCCCGGACGCAGCCCGCGGCTCCGAGGGCGGCGCCGGTCAGAGCTGATCGGTCAGAGCTTCACCCGATAGCGTTCGAGAATCTCCGCGGTCCTGTCGAGAGGAAGGGCGTGAGCGATCCTCCCCGACCTTCCGGTTGTAGTCTCCGCCGCGAACAGGGCATTGACGATCGACTCCTCGGTGGCATCGACCACCGCATGAAACAGTGGGTCCATGACCTCGTTTGGCAGGGTGGTCACGGTTCGAGCCCTTGCCGGGTTGCGCTCGAGATGGTTGGCCGTCGAGAAGGCAATGAAGAGGTCGCCGCTGGAGTCGTGGCCGTAGCCTCCGACCCGGCCGACTCCAACCGTCGCTCGTTGCGCAAGGCGCTCGCACTGGCCCGAAATCAGAGGTGCGTCGGTGGCGATGACAACGATTATCGAGCCCCCGCTGGCCGGCTCGTCCCACGGAAGAGGAACCTGATCCTCGCCGATTAGGGCTCCCACCGGCACCCCGTCGATGCGGAAATCCTCCCGCAACCCATAGTTGGCCTGCACCAGGACGCCGACTGCATAGGTCTCGCCCTGGATCTCAACAATCCTCGACGAGGTGCCTATCCCTGACTTGAACTCGTGACAGATCATCCCGGTGCCGCCTCCGACACAGCCCTCGGCCACCGTCCCGCTGCTCGCTGAGGAAAGGGCCGCCGCGGCATCGATCTCGGTCAGCGCAAATGCCTCGGCTTCGTTGAGATTCGAGTCGTCGGTCTCTCCGACCACCGGGAGCAGAAAATCATCTACAACCCCTAGGTGGACTCCTTCCTTAGTCAGAAAGTCACGCACCATTCCCACTTGAAAGGTGTTGGTGATCCCAATCGGCGAGCCGAGCATCCCGGATTCCTTCACCCAGGCGAGACCGGTCATCTCACCGTTGCCGTTGAACACGTGGGAGCCGGCATATGCATAGTCGGTCCAGATCTCGCCGTCTCGGGGGACCACCATTGTGATTCCGCTTCGGATGACATGGGGTGTGTCCCTGACCACCGTGGCATGTCCTACCAATACGCCGGGAACGTCGGTGATCGCGTTCGATGGCCCGGTGGGCAGCTTTCCGATTCCGGCACTGAGATCGCGCAGCCTGGCTTTCAACACACCATCCCTTCACGGCGAACGGTAACCGTGGGCCTAACGTCAAGGCACTGATGACCCCGGACCATGATTCGAAGAGCTCGGTCTTCCACCGGGGCGCGGGAGACCTCCCGATCGCGGCGTCGGCAAGTGGGTCCTGGGTCACCGATGTCGACGGCAAGCAGTATCTGGACGCTGCCGGAGGGGCGATCGCAGTCGGCATCGGCCACGGAGTTCCTGACGTCGCCGGGGCGATGGCGACCCAAGCCGCAACGTTGGCATATGTCCACGGTTCGGCATTCACCACCGAGCCCTTGGAGGCCTACGCGTCCGAGATCGCAGCGATCGTGCCCATGGACCGGGCCAGGGTGTTTCCGGTTTCGGGGGGATCCGAGGCCATGGAAAGCGCCTTGAAGATGGCACGGGCCTATCACCTCGCCAAAGGCGGATCGGAACGAACGGTGATCATCGCCCGAGGCGCCTCGTACCACGGCAATACCCGTGGAGCCCTCGACGTATCCGGGCGAGAGACCCTTCGCCGGCCCTACCAGCCGTGGCTCGGCCAGACCAAACGGGTCCCCGGTGTGACCGAATACCGCTGTCCCAATCCCAACCATCCCGCGGGATGCTCCGACTGGCATGCCGGTCAACTGGAGGCGGCCATTGTCGACGAGGGACCGGGGCGGGTCGTGGCCTTCGTGGCCGAGCCCATCGGCGGCGCCGCTAGCGGCGCCGCGATCCCGCCCGATGGCTATTGGACGGCCATCGAAGAGATCTGCCGACGTCACGACATCTTGATCATTGCCGACGAGGTGATGACCGGCTTCGGAAGGACCGGAGAATGGTTCGCCGCCGACCATTTCGGGCTCCGACCCGACATCCTGGTGTCCGCCAAGGGAGCGTCTAGCGGCTACTGGCCCCTCGGGCTCGCCATCAGCAGCGGCGAAGTTCACGACACCATCGTGGAGGGCGGGGGCCTCACCCACGGCTTCACCTGGTCCCACCACCCGGTCGGGGCCGCCGTGGGGCTCGCCGTCCTCGATCAGATCCGCCGGCTGCGGCTCATCGATCGGGCACGCACACAAGGAGAGCGGTTGCTGTCGTTCCTCCGCTCGGCCCTTGGAGACCACCCCCGGGTCGGCGACGTCCGCGGCATCGGGCTCTTGGTCTGCGTCGAGCTGGTCGCCGACCGAGATACGAAGGCGCCCTTCGCACGATCAGAGCAAGTCGCCGAGCAGATGGTGGCGAGAGCACAAGAAAGCGGGCTATTGCTGTACCCGTCGACAGGCAACGCCGACGGTGCCAACGGGGACTTTCTCATGCTCGGCCCGCCTTTGACCATCACCGACGATGAGGTTGACCTCATCGTCGATCGGATGGCTCTCACCCTGGATCGCCTCCGGTGAGCCTTACCGCTGTTTGG
>DATDJH010000160.1:0-3562 GCA_036520635.1 Acidimicrobiia bacterium | reverse complement strand
AGGTTCCCCAGGTGAGGCTCGCCGGTCGGCTGCATCCCCGAGAACACCCTTTTTCGATCGGTCACATTTGCCTTTCCTGCACAGACACAATCACACGGCGTCGGGCGACACCTTAGGTACGGCCTGCCAGGTATTCCTCTTGGGTCTCGGTCAATCCCCAAGCGCCGTCAAAACGGGCACCGGTCACGTCGGCCCCAAGGCCTGGTTCTTCGAAACGGGTCGCAGAAAGGGCGGTCCCCGAGACATCGGCATCTCTCAGATCGGCGCCGGCGAAGTTTGCGCCTTCCAGATCCGACCCTGAAAGGTCGGCGCCCTGCAGCTTGGCGTGCCGAAGATCGCTGAGCGACAGATTCGACTCCCTCATGTCGACACCGGAAAGATCGACGCCCGACAAGTCGCAATTCTTCAGGTAGAGACGTCTGAGGTCCTTGGTCTTGGGTGACCACGACCTCAGGTCGAGGCCGACCATGACTCGGCCGCGATACTTCTCATAGGTCGGAGCAGTCAGGAATCGGCGGAGCTGCTCGGGACGGATCGATCCGGTAGTGAACCTCTCGTTCCCGGGAAGCGGGTCGGCGTTGTTGTGATAGTTGGAATCGGTCTCCCACCATCCAGGCCGATCCTCGGCGAGGACCACGATCCGCTTCACCCATTTCAGCGACTTGTAGAAGTAGCGACCCTGGGTGAACACCCGCACCGGGCCGCCATGGTCGACACTCAGCGGCTGTCCGCCGGCGGTGTGCATCAACCAGCTCGATTCGAGAACCACCTGGAGCGGGAGAGAGGTGTGATGAGCTCGCTCCGAGTAGGCCTCGAAAGACACGTAGGCCGCGCCATCGACAAGTCCGGCCTCATCAAGCAAGACCCGCACTGGAAGGCCGATCCAATCCATGGCAAGGCGACTCCAACTCGTCACACAATGGATATCGGAGGTCAGCGGGAGATTGGCCCGCTCGAGAAACGCATCGAGGGTGATCTGCAGTGGGCGCTCGACGAGACCGGCCACTTCGACCGTCCATCCAGCCCGATCGCCCAAGTCGACGGAGGGCTCCCGTTCCCCGACCACCGGGAATCTCTTGGTCTCGATCTGCCCTGGCGGCAGGGGAAAGCTCATCCGGCGAAGCCGGAGGCCGAATCCTGTGCCAACTCAGGGGCCAGATATGAGGCGACCACCTCGGAGATGTCAACCGACGGAAGAAGGACCGAGGCGCCGGCTGAGGTAGTCGTGCTCCGGACGGGAAAGTCCAGCTCCTCGACTGACCCTAGACCAAGCCCCCGCATCGTCCAGGCCAGGCTCACGGCATTCATCAGGCTGAGGTCTTCGTCAACGGTTACGTATGGGGCGACGGTTTGGGCAACCGAGGCAACGTCCTGAGGGCTGCTGAAGTCGCCGAGACTGCCGAGCATCGACAACAGGAACTCCCGTTGTCGCTGATTACGGGTCAGGTCGCTGACTCCCGGCATCACCTTCCAACCTTCGGCGGTGAGCTCCTGGGTGCTGCGCGACCGAAGCCAGGACAGGGTCTGGGCTCCTGTTGCCAGAGTGCATCCGGCCGGCAGATGCAATTGGGCCTTCTCGTCACGGACGGCGTACTGCAGGCAGATCTCATAGCCCCCGATCGCGTCCACCGCCTCCTGAAACCCGGCCAGATCGACAAGTGCGAAGTGATCCACACTCAGACCGATTAGATCCTCGACCGTGACCGTGAGCGAAGTTGGGCCGTTCATGAGCGCCCCGCAGCCTTCAAGTGCATCGTTGAGCCGATGTTCGGGGCCGTTGCAGCTGTCAGCCACCAAGAGGTCCCGGGGCAACGAGAGAACGGCGGCGCGGCGATCGCTGTCACGGGGCCGGATGAGAACCATGACTACGTCGGCGCGGTGGCCTCCGAAGTCACCGAATCCCTCCGTGTCCGTCAGATGGTCTCTGGAGTCCGAGCCCACGAGAAGGAGGACATCGAGATCGTCCCCGCCCGCCGGAGGGACCGTGATGTTCATATCGGGCTGTCCCGGATCGGACTCATTGTCCGGTGTCTCGACCGGAACCGTCACGGGTGGGCGGTCGATAGTGACTCGATTGACGTCCCCCCATGTGGACGCGGCGAATAGAGCTCCAGCGCCCAGGAGGACGGCAGCGATCAACGCGCCAGCTATCAACAATCGTTTCTTCAGGAGGTCCGCCCTTGGTCAGCCCCGGTTGGGGGATCACATTCTATGTATCGCGCAGAGCTGAGGATTCAGGAGGCAATCAAACTCGGAACGTTGCGTCCACACTCGACATGATCGGGTCTGCAGACATCGGCGCCGAGCGAGCCGGCTCCGAGGGGTGGGTGGGCAGGGTCAGCTCGAATCGGGACTCACCATGGGCGTCCACGTATCGCAAATTGCCTGCCATCAGCTCGGCTAGCTGGCGGGAGACGGCAAGGCCGATCCCGACTGATCCGGGCTGGGTGGGCGACTGCCGACCGCGGTAGTACCTCTCGAATATCAGCTCCTGCTCCTCGGAAGGCACCCCCGTGCCGTCATCTACCACAAGGATCTGGGCCTGGTCGCCGACCGAACGCACCAGGACCGCGATCCTCTGCCCCCCGTACTTGACGGCATTGGTCAGCAGGTTGCGGAGGATCTGGCGGCAACGGAGCGCATCCGCCCACGCCTTGACGTTTTCACCATCGACAATCAGGTCCTTGCCGCTGGGATGTGACTCCCTCACGCCGCGGACCACGCTCTCGACCTCCGCTCGCAAGTCGATCATGTCGGGCTTGATCGAGAGGTTGCCGGCCTCGGCACGCGACGCCACCAGAAGATCCTCGACCAGCTCAGCCAACTCGCGGCTTTGCACCGCGATGATCCCGTTGAGCTCAACCAACTCGTCGGCGGCCAGCATCGATCGGCTGCTTGCGATTTCCTCGGCCAGACCCACGATCGCCGTGAGCGGTGTCCGAATCTCGTGGCTCACCGAAGCCAGGAGCCGGTCCTTCGACTCGTTGGAAGCTTTCAGCTCGTCCTGATCGTCCTGGCGACGCCAGTAGGCGCCGATCATGTGGGAGGCGCGCCATAGCGTCTCCACTTCCTGGTCGCTCCATACCCGATCTTCGAGGGTCGCTATGAAACCGATGGACCCGCGGAAGGTGCCGGCCACGAAGATCGGGACGCTCACCTCCGAGACGATGCCGTCGCGTTCGTACATCGCCCGCTCCTCGCCCTTGAGTCGTGCAGTGTGGACAGTGATCGCGCGTCCCTCGGACTGCGCTTTATAGATGGCCGACGTCGGGTCGTACTCCCCGCTCTTCCAGCCGCCCATCCGCACGTTCGCGTTGCGACGGGCGTCGGCGATTATCTCCCAATGCGGGGCGCCGTCGACATGAATGGTTCGGGCCACATATGAGTAGTCGGCGTCGGTCGCCTCCATGAGCGCCTTCACAGCCTCATAGATCGCAAAGACATCGGTCTGAACCAGAAGGGCCTCCGAGCAGGTGGCGATGGCGTGCTGGAGACGGGTTGCCTTCTCGTATCGCGCTATCGATTCGGAAAGCTGATCGAAGAGCCTTGAGACGAGAGCCGT
>DATDJH010000159.1:0-3750 GCA_036520635.1 Acidimicrobiia bacterium | reverse complement strand
CTGGATCATCTCCTTGCCGTCGGAGAGGGCCTCGTCCCGGCGCTCCTTGGTGAACCACTGCTTGATCTTCGACTTGGCACGGCCGGTACGGGCGAAACCCAGCCAGTCCCGGCTCGGGCCGGCGTCGACAGCCTTGGTGGTGAGAACTTCGACGATGTCCCCGGACTGGAGTCGGGTGGAAAGAGGCACCAGTCGACCATTGACCTTGGCCCCAACACACCGGTGTCCGACCTCGGTGTGGACCGAATAAGCGAAGTCGATCGGCGTTGCTCCCGCAGGGAGAGACTTTGCGTCCCCCCCCGGGGTGAGGACGATCACCTCATCCTGGTAGAGGTCGAGCTTGAGGTTGGCCAGGAACTCCTCGGGGTCTTCGTCGGCGCTCCAAGCGGCAACGTCGACGTTGGGGACGCGACTCATATCCCCTTCCTTGTATCGCCAATGGGCGGCAATCCCCGCCTCGGCCCTCCGATGCATCTCATCGGTGCGAATCTGGACTTCGAGCGGCTTGCCACCCGACCCAATCACCGTGGTGTGCAGCGACTGGTAGAGGTTGATCTTGGGCATCGCGATGTAGTCCTTGAAGCGACCCGCCACCGGGACCCAATGGCTGTGGATCAGACCCAGGGCGGCATAGCAATCCCTGGTCGAGGCGGTGATCACCCTGATCCCCATCAGATCATGGATGTCCTCGAAGGGCCGGTTCTGCTCCATCATCTTGCGATAGATCGAGTACTGATGTTTCGGTCTTCCCACGACCTCCGCATCGATCCCGGCGTCGGAGAGGATCCCCGAAACCTCACTCACCATCTTCTCGATGAAAGCCTCGCGCTCCGGCGCCTTCTCGGCGAGCTTGGCGAAAATCTCGGCGTTGGGGCCCGGGTAGAGAATCGCAAAACATCGATCTTCGAACTCGTGCTTGATCTCCTCCACCCCTAATCGATGGGCAAGCGGCGCGTAGACATCGAGCGTTTCCCTCGCGACCCGGCGCTGCTTCTCCTCTCGCAAGGCACCAACTGTGCGCATGTTGTGAAGGCGATCGACGAGCTTGATGATCAGAACCCGCACGTCCTTGGCCATTGCCACCACCATCTTGCGGATCGTGGCGGCCTGGGCCTGCTCCCGATTGGCGTAGCGGACCCTGTCCAGCTTGGTGACCCCGTCGATGAGGGAAGCGACCTCCGCCCCAAATTGAGTGGTGATCTCATTGAGGGTGAGGGGGGTGTCCTCGACAGTGTCGTGGAGCAGCGCGGCGGCCAGCGTCTGCTCGTCGAGCCCGTACTCAGCAAGGATCAGCGCAACCGTCACCGGGTGCGTGATGTATGGGTCTCCGGTCTTTCGGAGCTGGCCCTGGTGGGCGATCTCCGCGACTGCGTGAGCCTTGCGGAGCAACTCCACATCGCCTTCGGGATGGTGAGCTGTGAAGGCATCGAGCACCTCGGCCAGCGTGGCCGTGCGCGACTCAGTCGTATCGTACGAGAGCATTCAGCGGCACACCGTCCAACACATCGACGCCATTCAGAAACGCAAGCTCGATGAAGACAGAAATGCCGACTACGTCCGCCCCGACCCGCCGGAGAAGGCGGGTGGCCGCTGCAGCGGTTCCCCCGGTCGCGATCACGTCGTCGACGAGAAGGACCCGCTCCCCCTCATGTGCGGCATCGACGTGGATCTCGAGAGCATCGGTGCCGTACTCGAGGACATAGTCCTCACGGACCGTGTCAAAAGGCAGCTTGCCCGGCTTTCGAACCGGAATGAATCCTGCGCCGAGGCGATCGGCAACCGGCGTCGCAAGGGTGAAACCTCGGGCCTCGATGCCGGCCACTTTGGTGATGCCCGAATTGGCGAACGGCTCTGCCATGGCGTCCACCAGGACCTTCAAGGCCTTCCCGTCGGCGAGGACCGGGGTGATGTCCTTGAATATCACTCCGGGCTCGGGAAAGTCGGGGATGTCACGAATCAGGCTGGTGAGGAGTTCCACGGCCTTGATTCTACGGGTTGATCATTTCCTTCCAGCCCGTTTCCGTCTTTCCAGCTTCTGAGCCCTCTCCTGCCAGAACGGCTCCTTCTCCTTCCACACGGCGAGAAGTGGTGCGGCGACGAAGATCGACGAGTAGGTACCGACGGCCAAACCGACGAACAGCGCCAATGCGAATTCAGTCAATGTCGGCGCACCGAGAATCACACTCCCGACCAGAAGGATGCTTCCCACGGGCAGCAATGAGGAAAGAGAAGTAAACAGAGATCGGGCCAGCACCTGGTTCAGGGCAAGGTTCACGATCTCGCTATAGGTCTTGTCGTCCTCGATCTCCACCAGCTCCTCGATCTTGTCGAACACGACCACCCCGTCATACAACGAGTACCCGAGGATGGTGAGAATTGCGACCACGGTTGCCGGTGTCACCACGAACCCAGTCAACGAATAGACGCCAATCGTCATCAGCAGGTCGTGTAGCACCGCCACGATGGCAGTGATTGCCATCTTGAACTCCAGGCGCCAGCTGATGAACAGGATCACCGCTCCGAGGAACACACCAAGTGCCAACAGGGCACGTCGGGCCACCAGGGCCCCGAAGCTCGGCCCAACAGCTTCGGTTGAGATCTCCGAACGTTCAGCACCGGTGACGTCCGAAATTGCCTCCACGGCATCGTTGGCGACCGAAGTCTCCAGGGCTTCGGTCGAGATCCGAACCGCAGCCCCGTCGTCGAGAAGCTGGATCGTGGGGCTGGTCACCCCGACCGATTCCAGGGCGCTGCGAATCTCGCCGATGTCGGCGCCGGCCGGGTTCGGGGACTGCATCCCGATGCCACCGACGAACTCGATCCCGAGATTCAGCTGCCTGATACCGAGGCTGGCCAGGCTGATGATGATGAACGACGCTGAGATGATGAACCATCTCCGGCGAAGGCCGACGAAATCGATCGTGGTCTCGCCACGGTCCATTCTCCTGATGAATCCGCCACTCATTCCGCAGCCCCTTCGATACTGAACCAGCCACCCGACCCGAGACGGGTTTCAGCCATGACTCCAGCCGCTCTCCTGGTGAAGACCAGGGCCACGATCAGGTCGAGCACGGTGCCGATCCCCAGCGAGATGGCAAAGCCTTTGACTGCTCCGACCGCGAGAGCCCACAACAGGACCGCACCCAAGAGGCTGACGGTGTTGGCGGTGAGCATTGTCCTGAAGGCGATCTTGAATCCTGAGGCGGTCGCCTCCTGGACGGTGTTCCCTTGCCTCAGCTTCTCTTTGATGCGTTCGAAATAGACGATGTAGGTATCCGCTGAGATCCCCATCGACACGATCAGGCCGGTCACGCCGGCCAGAGTCAGTGTGAGCCCAACCCATTGCCCCAGTAACCCGAACAGTGTGATCAGGACGGTTGCGAACACGCTGAGCCCGACGATCGCCACAAGTCCCAGCGACCGATAGGCGACGACGAGGACGAGGGCCACGAGAGCCAGTCCGAGGAGACCGGCGATAATCCCGGCTTGCAGAGAGTCCGCTCCCAGCGTGCCCGAGACCTTGCGCACTGCCGAAACCTCGAAGGAGACCGGGAGTGACCCGTAACGCAAGACGACGGCCAGATCATTCGCCTCTTGTTGGGCATCGGAGCCTTGACCCATCGTGATCTGGGCTTGACCTCCGGCGATCCCGGTATCAGGCGACACGGTCGGATTGACGGCTGGCGCGGTGATCACCTGTCCGTCGAGGACGATCGCTATCTGGCGTTGCGGGTCACCGATGGGGAACCC
>DATDJH010000158.1:0-2581 GCA_036520635.1 Acidimicrobiia bacterium | reverse complement strand
ACCCGCCTGAGGACGGGCAATCCTCTCGCTCTCACCATCGAAGTGACCGAAGAGGCCGCCCGCTCCCTCGCTCTCGTCGAAGGCAAGCAGGTGTGGATTTCGATCAAGGCGACCGAAATCACGGTTGAGCCCGATAGCTGACCCGGCATGACCATTGGAAGAGGGGGCGGACACCGAAGTGTCCGTCCCCTCTTGGGCCGTTAGAGGCGATGGGTCAGGCGCTGGGGACCAGCACCGCGTCGACGATGTGGACGGTTCCGTTCGCGGTCGCGACATTGCCGCAGACGACCATGGCCACACCATTGATGGTGACGCTGTCTCCCGAGGTGGCGATGGTGAGTGTTTCGCCGTTCACAGTTTCCACGCTCCCGGCGTCGATCAACTCCTGGGCGTCCAAGGACTCTCCGGCCACCACGTGGTAGGTGAGGATCGAGGTGAGTAGATCCTGATCCGCGAGGATCGCGTTCAGATCCGCTTCGGGAATGGCGGCGAATGCGTCATTGGTAGGAGCAAAGATCGTGAACGGGCCGTCACCGTTGAGGGTGTCGACGAGCCCGGCCTCGCTCACCGCCGACACCAGGGTCGACAACGCTGGGTTGTTCGAGGCTGCGGTGGCGGCAGGATCGAGGGCCATCCCATCGAAGGAGCCGGCGCCCTCGGCCGGCACTGCAGAGCAGCCAGCACCCATGTTGGCTTGTGTCATGTCAGTCATTGCCATCGTCGTGTTGGTCATGGCCTCTGTGGTTGGTGTTGCGGGCTCGGCCACCGTGGTGTCCGTCGTCTCTCCGCTCCCGCAAGCGGCGAGGAGGAGGGCGAGCGCGGTTGCGACTCCCACAATCCTCAGTCGGTTTCGTGCTGTTTGCATGGGCGTTCCTTTCGGGTTGGGTTGCAGAACGCCGGGTATTCGTTGCAGACGGCGAGACAGATGACTGAGGCTCGGTCGACCGTTGCTCGAGGATGAGATCATCCGGGGGGGTGTGTGGTGTCGAATGGCGGGTGGATCAGGAGGATCCCACGATTGCTCGAGAACATGCCAGCGACCACCCAAACGTATCATCATCGGTCCGGAGCCCGATCGGAGACTCATTTGGCGGACCTGAACCGAAACGATGCGAACCTGGTCAACCGCATCGCCGGTCGAGATCAGGAAGCTCTAGCCGAGGCCTTCCATGCTTACGGCGGGGCTGTGAAGTCAGTCGCGTTTCGGGTGATAAGGGACCAAGCTTTGGCCGAGGACGTCGTACAGGACACCTTTGTCGCATTGTGGCGATCACCGGAGAAGTTCGACCCGGTTCGGGGGTCGTTACGCACCTTTCTACTCACGATCGCCCACCGACGCGCGGTCGACATCATCAGGTCAGAAGAGGCGCGCTCCCGACGTGAGGCCCTCCCTCCCGATCCGGATCACTTCGATCTCGAGGACGAGGTCTGGACAAGACGTCTCTCCGCCGATGTCAGGTCCGCTCTTGTCGACCTCTCCACGGATGAGAGGCAGGCGATCTCCCTGGCCTATTTCGAAGGTCTCAGCTATGTCGAGGTGGCCAAACACCTCGGGGCTCCCGAAGGCACCGTCAAGAGCAGGATTCGCACAGGTATGAGAAAACTCGCGGACTCGCTGGAAGGGGTGGCGTCATGATGGATCATGATCAAGTCCTCGAGCTAGTGCCTCTCCACGCCCTCGACGCACTGGACGAAGTCGAGGCCCGGGAAGTCGAAGCCCATGTCGCGACCTGTGATGTCTGCAGTTCTGAATTGGCGAACCACCGCGCCGTGGCTAGCGGGCTCGTCGCCGACGAGGCAGCGCCCTCGGGAGTATGGGAGCGGATCGTCGGCGAGATCGGGGAGCCGGCGTCGGCGACCGTGACGAACATCGACGAAGCTCGTTCCTCGACCAAGCGTCGTGTCACCTGGCTCACATCCGTCGCGGCGATCGCGGCACTGGTATTTGGAGTGGTTGCCATAGTTCAGACCGCAGCCAAGAACGAGCTGACCGGGCCGGAGGGAATCGTTGCCGCCGCCGAGGCCGCCGCCCAGGAACCGGGGGCGATCGTGACCGAGTTCACCACCGAGTCGGGGACGGTCGGCCAGGTCGTTCTCACCGCCGACGGCGATGGCTACGTCATTCCGTCCGAGCTGGAGCCTTTGGGTGCCGACCGCACTTATCAGTTGTGGGTAATAACCCCCGATGAGGTAGCGATCTCAGCTGGAGTGCTCGGAAATGAGCCGGGTCCCTCCCGTTTCACCTGGACTGCCGACGTCGCCGGCTTCGCCCTCACCCGGGAGGTGGCAGGTGGTGTGGTCAGCAGCGCCGGGGACGTGGTCTCGGTAGCCAACCTTTGAACAAAAGGCTTTCGGCGGTAGAGGAAGTAACAAATCGACCTAGACCCTGGGACGAAGCGGTCGCGGCTCCCGAAGCGAAGGGTCGAAGAGGGTCTTGACCTGTTTCTGCCGATGCTCGGCCATCGGAAGGAGCCCCGCCGTCACCAAATCTTCGAGCGGGTAAACCGTCGGCGCCAGATGAGACCACACCTCGGGACGCCTGTTCACCAGGTCAACCGCGTCGCTGAAGTCCGCGGCATAG
>DATDJH010000157.1:0-7602 GCA_036520635.1 Acidimicrobiia bacterium | reverse complement strand
AGCATCTCGACGACCGGCCGAAATTGCGGCAGGACTTTGGTGTTGACGAACTCGTCGACGGTCAGCTCATTATCTGCCATGAGGCTCCCTCTGGATCGTGCGCCTGAACCTTCCCTCCGGGATCGGCGATCCGGTCCGGAGTAAAGCCAACTTCCATGATGGCGAGTCGCCCAGAGCCCAACGCAGACCCGAGATTGCCACCCGGCCGGCGGTCACCGCTCCCGGGGTCTTTGTCAGGCCGAGGATCGACAGGAGGCGACGGGGAAGGGTGGCCACGGCAGCCTCCAAGAGAATCTTGTAGCCGATCTTGATTCCGGGCTCCAGGGGCGGATCGACGAGGAAGTCGACCGCCTCCCGCATCTCCGGCGATGGAGCCAGTTCGGGATGGAGGCCGATCCATCTCGACAACTCAGACGCGGTGATCGGCATCGGGTCCGAGTCGAGAAGCGCCCCCACCCGGGTTTGCTCGACCACGAAGGCGTCCTGGTCGGCGGGGGACAGGGTGAGTCGCCCATAGGTCTGGTGGGCGACCAGGAATGAATCGGTGAGGGCGTTGTGTACCCACGCCGCGTAGCCCGGGTCGCCTGCGTCGTACGGAAGGCCCCGGCTCGAGACTCCCGAGACCACACGGTGGATTCGCCGCACTTGTGTCACGCCTGCGTCGACTTCGGGCATGGCCCCGTAGGTGGTGGCTGTGACGTAGGCCGAGGTTCTCGACAAGCGGCCCAGAGGGTCTTCCCGATATCTCGAATGATCGCCGACGCCTGCCACCACTTCGGGATGCGCGGCCTGGAGAATCAGAGCCCGAATCCCCCCGACGAAGGTCGCGACATCGGCGAACACCAGCCAAGAGATTGATCCCGGGCCTAACAAGCCGGGATCGTTCGGGTAGTCCAGGGTGTGCTCGAGGGGATAGGCGGCGTGGGTGAAAGGTGAGGTCGCCGAGGACACGATCCTCACTCTCAAGCCCTCCAAGCGGCCACTCAGGGATGTCGGAATTTGCAAGACGGGCTCATTATCAACCCCCTTAACTCCAAGCTGAGAGGCCCGTACTGTCGGTCGCGTGATCGTGGGCCGCGAGATGTCAGTGGTGGTGAGAGGTGATGACCGCAAGGATCAGGTCGTTGGGCACCAGCACCGTGAGATGGTCCTGTCGGATCTCGACCTGATCGGCGGCAACTACAGCAATCGAACCGATCAACGCTCGACCTTCTGCAACCACAAGGCGCACCATCTCACCGCTCGACGCCAGTCCCGCCAGATGGGCCTTGAGGCTGGTGGCATCCCCGGACTGCTCGCGACCGGCGCCGGGCTCGGATTCGAGGGTCCAGGTGGCCCGGTCCAGTCGGACCGCGACCTGGTCCTCGGTTCTCTCGATGGTCACGTAGTCGGTGCCCGCGAACACCACCTGGCCGGAGAAAGTTTGGGTCCCCGACTCGGCTCGCACCCTCTGTCCTCGATGGACCCACTCCAATGCGAGCTCGGGCATCCCCAGCCGCCGACGTCGGAGGAGCTCGGTGAGGCGCTCGTCTTCAGCCGCCTCCTCATTCATTTCTCGACCCGCTTCGCGGAGCACCGACTCCAGCTCCGGATCGTGATTCTCTTGCTCGTTCATGTCTTTTCGCGCTCTCGACATCGGGTGTCATCCCGAAGATAGGTTGTCGCCCCGTGGCAACGGGTCCCTCTGTCATATCGAGGGAAGCGGGCACCTCTTCACCACCGGCTAAGCCGGCGCGTCGTCGACCTTCACTGTCGCACGTTCTGATCGCGGTCACGGTGATCCTGGCTTTCGGCCTCAACTATCTGGCCCTCAAGAGCCGAGACGCACAAGTCCTCGTGGGAGTGGCTGCCGTCCCGATTTCGGAAGGGTCTCCGCTGACGGCCGATGTCGTGAAGTTCGTGCCACTGGCAGCCGACTTCGAGGCGGTTGGGACCCTTCTCCTCGAAAACGAGCTCGAGGACCTGGATGGCCGGATATTCGCTCGGTCAATTCCGATCGGCGGGCTCGTGGATGAGAGTGCGCTAATCGAGCCTGGGGCGGAGGATGGTCATCGGGCGATGAGCATTCCGGTCGCCATAGAGCATGCAGCAGGAGCCCGGATCGTGGTCGGCGATCGGGTCGATGTGATCACGGTGGTCGACGGAGTTGCCCGGTTCGTAGCGACCGACCTGGCGGTGATCGCCCACGCTGACACCGAGACGGGCGGTCTGTCAACCATGGCCTATCACCTCACGGTCGCCGTCGACGACGACCAGGCCCTGGCGTTGGCCGAAGCGATCGCGTCAGGCTCCGTGGAGATTGTCCGCTCAACAGGGGCGGCGCCGATGTCAGAGTCTGAGGGGTGAGCGTGGGGCCTGAGTTGGCACTGGCTGCCTCCGCCCGTGACTGGCCTGATCGGCTTCATCGTTTCCTGCTCGATCACGGTGGAGGCCGCGTCCTGGCCCGAGTCATGGGCCCTGAGCAGGCAATCCATGATCAATATGACGTCCTCCTCATCGACGACGTGTGCTCGTTTCTCACTCCAAGGCTGGTGCACCGCCTGCGAGAGGCCGGCCGCGAAATCGTTGGTGTCTATAGCCCGGGCGACGGACCGGATGCCAAGCGGCGTCTTCTCGAATGTGGGATCACTGATGTGATCGAGACAGACGCTGAGCCAGAGGAGTTCGTCGCGATGTCGGCCGCCATCCTCACCCATCGAGTGGTCGTAACTCGGGAAGGCCCTTCCGGGTCTGCGGCCTATCGAATCGGGGTGACCGGATCGGGCGCCGGCACCGGCGTCACTGAGGTGGCGATTGCCTTAGCCAGCGAGTTGGGGAGTCGAGGATCCGCTCTTCTAATTGACCTGAATCAGAAATGGCCGGCACTGGCCCAGCGTCTGGACCTGGCCCTGCATCCGAACCTGAGGACCGCCGTCGATCTGGCCCACCACTCGCCCAGCCGACTCGACGAGGCGGTTCACGAGTGCGGCTCACTTGCCGTAGTGACGGGTCTAGCCAACCCGGGCACCGGTCAGGAGGTGCCTGACCACGAAATGAGCGGTTTGATGGACGATCTGGCGATGCGGGGGTATGAGTTCTTGGTCGCCGACCTTGGGCCCCTCGCTGACCTGTCTGGCCTGGATGAATTCAGCCTGCTCATCGTGGTTGGAACAGCGAGTCCGGTGGGACTCACACGTCTCGTCCAAAGCATCGAGAAGGTGCCCACCGGCTTTCGGCCACCCCTCCTCGTGGTAGTCAACCGAGCGCCGGCGGGTGGCCACGCTCGAAGCGAAATCCGTTCAGAGTTGAGCCGCTCGATTCCCGGGGTGCCCGTCGTGCTTCTCCCGGGTGACCCGAGAATCGAGGCTGCCGCCTGGAATGGAGTGATCGCAGATCGGGGCGGGTTCCATCGAGCGATCAAGGACATGGCGGGCCTCCTTATTGATGCGAACCGCTCATGACGACTGACGCCTACCAGGAGATAAGAAGACGTGCTTTGGAGCGAATCGACGGCGCAGGCATCGATCCGGCTGAGGAGTCGGGGCCCTTGATGAAGCTTCTGGAGGAGGCAGTCGACGACTACCAAAGATTGGCCCACCTTGGAGAGGGCCGTTCACTGGCCAATCCAGAAGAAACGGTCCGGAGGCTGTATCGATCGGTCTCGGCACACGGGCCGTTCGGCGATCTGCTCGAGCGAGAGGACGTCGAGGAGATCTTCATCGAAGGTGACAGCGTTACCTACCTGGAAGCCGGCGGATGGCTACGGGGCCTGGAGACCCCAACCAGCGAGGAGGAGAATCGTCAGCTGATCGAGCGCCTGATCGCAACGACCGATCGGCGTCTCGACGCTTCGAATCCAATCGCGCAGGCAAGGATTCTTGACGGAACCGCACGTCTGACGGCGGTGATCCCACCTGTGGCGGATCGCCTCTCGGCCACGATCCGACGCTACGCCTTGCGTAGAGAGACGATGGACTCCCTCGTGGGCCTCGCCTCGCTCACCCCCGCCGCCGCCTCATTTCTTTCGTCCGCGATGCGGGCATCGGCGTCGGTCATTGTGAGCGGTCCTCCTGGCGCCGGGAAGACTTCGTTTCTGTCCGCTCTGATCGCGGCAGTTCCGGTCTCCCATTGTGTGCGCGCCTGCGAGGAGGTACGTGAACTGCATGTCCCTCTGATCCATGGCTCCTACTACGAGGCAAGGCCTCCGGCGCTCGACGGTGGCGGCGAGATCGCACTTCGCGACCTGGTGAAGGTGACCCTGGCGATGCGCCCGGATCTGATCGTGGTCGGTGAGGTCCGGGGAGCGGAGGCGTTCGAGCTCACCAGAGCTGCCAATGCAGGTTGCGGCATGGTCTGCACGATTCACGCCAACTCCGCCACCGATGCGCTGGCCGCGTTGGTCAACGCTGCCTTGATGGCAGGCGAAAACGTGCCGGAGCGCGTGGTACGCAAGATCTTCTCGACTTCGATCGACTTCCTCGTCCACCTGGATCGGGACGTCGAACCATCTGAGGGGAAGATCCGTCGTCAGACCGTTGAAATTCGCGCGCTGGTTCCCTCGCTTCACGAAGACTTCTCGTCGGAGCCGCTGTTCGTCAGGGAACGGATGGGAGGACCGATGGTTTGGACCGGTGCTTTACCGCCCGAGCCAGTTGCCCGCCGGCTCCAGGATGCTTTGCCTGAGGGATTGACCCTGACGGAAGTGATGAAGGGCGCTCAGTCATCATGGTGACCTTCCTTGCGGCGGCAGCGACCGCAGCAGCGGCTGCCCTTGTAGTAATCGCCGTTCATTCGGCCTATCGCCGCCGTCAGAAGGTGGCCCCGGTCGAAGCGCCGTGGCAGTCGCAGGCGGGGCTCGATGTCACTCCGACCCAGTTCTGGCTGGCGTCTCTCGGAGCCGGAGTGGTGACCTACCTGTTGGTCTACGCGGTCACATCTCTGCCAGTTATCTCGGCGATGCCCGCGTTCGTAGTCGCCACCCTTCCCCGGGCCTATTTCGGCCGTAAGCGAGGGCGGCGATTGACCGAGGTCCAAGAGGCGTGGCCGGACGGTCTGCGAGACCTCATCTCTTCGGTTCGGTCGGGTGCATCGCTGCCCACTGCGATCGAGAATCTCGCCGGGTTCGGACCAGCACCCCTCCGCTCCGCGTTCCAGGGCTTCGGCGTCTACTCGCGATCCCTTGGAGTGGTGCCTGCCTTGGAGATGGTGAAGTCGGACTTGGCAGATCCGACTTCGGACCGGGTGATCGAAGTGCTGATCCTCGCCTATGAGCGGGGAGGGTCAGTGGTACCTGAGATCCTGTCCGATTTGGCCGAAGCGACGACCCGGGACATATGGACTCTCGAGCAGATCCGAACCGAGGCACTCGAGCAGAAGATCAATGCCCGGGTGGTCTTTGTACTCCCTTGGTTCGTTCTGATCGCGATGACCGCCAAGGACGGTGCATTCCGTGAGTTCTACTCGACCACTGCCGGCCTAACAGTGGCTGTCATTGGCGGCGTGATGAGCCTTCTTGGTATCGCGATCGCGTCCCGGCTTGGCAGTCAGCCCGCCGAGCCGAGGGTGTTCACCTCGGGCAGGGCCCCATGACCGGCTCACCACTGGTGCTTCTGGCCGGGATGGCGTCAGCTCTCGCCGCAGGGCTCTTGGTCCATCATCTGGTTCCGCCTCCTCGATCGCTGGCGTCTCGCATCCATCCCTACCTTGCCCCCGCCCGATCGATGTCACGGGCGAACCGCGTCGGGGGTCCGATTTCTGAGGTGTTCGGCCCGATCGTTCGCCAGATGGCTGAGACCCTGGGGCGGCTGCTCGAGAGATCAGGCGACCAGGTCACGATCCTCAAACTTCGGCAGGCGGGTTGGTATCGCCAGCTTCCAGAAGAAGAGATGGTTTCTGCATATCGGGTGACGCAACTGAGGTCGACGGCGGTTGCGGTCGGACTTGCCGTGGTGGCAGGATGGGCGATCGGGGCGTCTTTGCTCCAGCGTCTGATCCTGATCGGCCTGGGGTTGCTGATCGGCGCGACCCGACAACGATCGAAAATCGACAAGGCGATCGAGAGCCGCAGAGAACTGATGCGGATCGAGGTGTACACCGTCAATCAACTTCTCGCCATGCGGGTCAGGGCTGGAGGTGGCGTCGTTCATGCTGTGACTTCCACGGTCGCCCGGGGACGCGGTGAAGTCATCAACGAGTTGGCGGACGCCCTGCGATTGCATCGTGCCGGATGGCGGGCCGGTGACGCGTTTCGCAGAATCGCAGAGCTCACCCCCGAGCCATTCTGCAGCCGGACTTATCGCCTTCTTGCCTCTGCCGAAGAGCGGGGGGCAGATCTGGCCGGGGCCTTGCTCGATCTTGCGGAAGATGTTCGAGAGACCCGGCGTGAGACGATCAAGAGGTCGGCGACCAAGAGGCGGGCGGCGATGCTCGTGCCAACCATCGCCATCCTGGCTCCGGTCTTGATTCTGTTCGTCGCTGCGCCGCTTCCAAGTTTGATCACGGGCTGGCGATGAAAGGAGGCCGACCATGCCCGATGTAAACCAAATCCTGCGCGCGATGCGCGAGGACGACCGGGGGCTAAACACCGCCGAGCTAATGGGGAACGCCGCCTTGGCGATTGCTGCCTTGGTGGTGATCTGGGGCGCCCTCCAGGCACTCGGGGTGGACATAGTCAGTTGGATCCGCACCTCGTTGATCGGAGGCTGAGGGAGCGAGGGGTCACCTCGGTCCAGTTCCTCTTGGCGGGAGCACTCTCGCTCGTCCTGTTCCTGGTGTTCGCCAACTTGATCGTGGTCCAGTACGGACGAGGCGCGATTCGCTCCGCACTCGACCAAGGAGCGAGGGTGGGTGCTGTCACCGGGGCCCTCGAGGGATGCGAGCAGCGAGTCGAAGCGGTTCTGAGCCAAATACTGGGGGGCGATATGGGTGAATCGACGGAAGTCGAGTGCACCATTGACGGCGACCTGGTTGTTGCCCATGGCAGTGCTGTCTTTCCATCGTGGACTCCGTTCACGTCAGACTTTGTCGTAGACCTCAGCGCCCAGGCGACGTTGGAGCCGAATCGTGCCTGAGAGAGGCCACGCTGCCGTCGAGTTCGCCCTCGCAGTCGGGCTGTTGCTGCTCCCGGTTGCGATAACGGTGCTGGCTTTCGGGCCCTGGTCGGAGCGGCGTGTGGTCGCTGAGGCTGCTGCCGCCGAGGCGGCGAGGACTGCCGTGGTTTCACTGGATCTCAGCCGGGGTAGCCATGTGGTTTCGGAGATTGGCGGCAACCACGGTCTCGCCCCCGAGTCGATCCAGCTCAGCTGGTGCGGGTCTGAGCCGGGTCCTGCCGAAGCCTCGATCGCCGGGTGCTCGCTGGCCCGTGGATCGGAAGTCGTTGCCGAAGTTAGAATCTGGGCTCCACTGGTCACCACACCCTGGGGCCCGGTGGGTGGTCTTTGGGTGACCGGTGCGCATGCCGAGGCAGTGGATCTCTATCGGAGTCTGGGATGAGAGGCGACCGGGGATCGATGACCATTTGGATGCTCGGCCTCTCGGTGCTGCTGCTTCTCTTCGGAGGCCTCGCCATCGACTTCTGGAGGGCGCTCGCGTTGCAGCGCGAGCTCTCTGCGGTGGCCGACTCCG
>DATDJH010000156.1:0-20994 GCA_036520635.1 Acidimicrobiia bacterium | reverse complement strand
TCGACGACTTTCTGCATCCCCATGAGGGTCTCCCGATCGACCACCACGTCGAGCTCGACTTCGTCGGTGCCCCGCTCTGCCCTGCGGCGCAACATCTCCCACTCCGCGTCCGGCTTGGGATAGCCAAGCCGGGCCCGGATCAAGAAGCGGTCGATCTGGGCCTCGGGGAGGGGGTAGGTCCCCTCGTACTCGATCGGGTTCTGGGTCGCGATCACCAGGAACGGAGGGCCCAGCGGTCGGGTCACCCCGTCGGCGGTCACTTGTCTCTCTTGCATCGCTTCGAGTAGAGCGGCCTGTGTCTTCGCCGGGGCTCGGTTGATCTCGTCAGCCAAGAGCACGTTTGTGAACACCGGCCCGGGCCGGAAGCCGGGCAGCCCTGTGGCCGGATCGAGGACAAAGGAGCCGGTGATGTCCATAGGCATCAGGTCCGGGGTGAACTGAACCCTGGAGAATTGGAGACTGGTGGCGGCGGCAAAGGAGCGGGCTACGAGCGTCTTGGCGAGCCCGGGCAGGTCCTCGATCAAGATGTGCCCGTCAGCCAGGATGGCCATCAGGATCAATTCGAGCTCACGCCGTTTGCCATGCACGGCCCGTTCGACCTCGTCGAGGATCGACTTAGCGAGGGCACCGATCGTGCCAGCGTCCGCGGGTAGGGCGCTCATAGGCGCTCCAACCCGGAAACCAGCTGCTCGAGCTCTCCCGCACGGAGGGATTCCTCCCTGCCCGTCAGCCACCTCCACTGATCCTCGCCCAGGAGTGCCATCGCCTGAGCAGACTCAATTGCCAGCCCACGACGCCGCAGACGGTGAACCGCGATCCGCTCGATCATCGGGCGAATCCGCTGCTCCCTGGCGAGGGAGCCGGCGAGGGCGTCTACCGCCGCCATCTCTGTAGTTGAGACCGAACGGGGCAGACGCGTCGGATTGGTGATGGTCGTCTCGAACAGACGGCGCTCATTCCCGGCGCCACCGTCGGGGAGACTACGAGCCAGCCAGACGACGACGAAAACGATCAGCAACTCCCACATCCAGAGCTCCTGACCGCGTTGAAGTTGGAGGAGCAGAAGGGCGGAGACCACGGCTGCGAGCAGTGCTGTCGTCAGGACCCGGCTCATTGGTGAAGCTCCCCTCGCAAACGCTCGGATGCCGACTCGGCCTCCGCGGCCTCATCGATGGTTGGCTCGAGAGGCCCGAATCTGGCGTCGGAATGATGTCCGGAGAGAACCGCAACAACCTGGGCATCGAGGTCGAGGGCAGAGGTGGCCCTTCCAACGTGCCGCATCGCGGTCTCCGACGGCGACCTGGGGACACCTACTTCATCCAACGCCATTTCGAAGTCGGCGTAGGCGGTGAAGACCCGCCCCCTGGGGTCATCCCCGTACGACGTCGAGGGAAGGCTGCCGACCGCGACCGGAGCGACCGCCTCGACCGGGGAGGCCCCCACAACCGGGGGCGCTCCGGATCGAATCGATAGCCCAACCTTGGCCAAGGCGATCGCGACCACGGCTGCGACCAGAAGGCTCAACATCCACATGCCGTTGCCTGTCACCTGTCCGATCGGGGTTTCCACGACGTCGCCGACGACTTCCGAGGTCTCGGGGGCGAGGGTGCCCGCTATCGAACGTACGAATCGGGCGATGAGGGCAAACACGAGAACGCCGACAACCAGCACCACGAGACGGTTCCGCTTGCGCTCCTGAGAGGGGGAGCCCTGTTTGGCGGCGAAAACCATTATCAGCGCACCGATCACGGCGGCGATGACGATGAGCCAGGTGAGAATCGATTCCACTTCGACACCGGGCTGCCATGCGAGATCGAGGATCGGCTCGTCGCCGGCGCTCCCGGGGACCGAGTTGGCGGCAAGAGCGACGACGAAGCCGAGGGCGAGGACGGCCAGGGCACTCAGCACGCCGCTGGCAGTCCTTCTCACAATTCCATTCTCCCCGCAAGCGCTCGGCCCAGAGTCAGCTCGTCGGCGTAGTCGAGGTCCCCACCAACCGGAAGGCCGGAAGCGAGGCGGGTCACCTTGACTCCCAACGGTTTGAGCTCGCGGGCGATGTACATCGCGGTTGCGTCTCCCTCAACTGTGGGATTGGTGGCCAGGATCAACTCCGTGATCCCTTCCGGACCGACTCGGGCCTTCAATTCCTCGATCCGGATCTGGCCAGGCCCGACACCGTTGATGGGAGACAGAGAGCCTCCAAGGACGTGATACCGGCCCCTGAACTCCTGGGTCCGCTCCACAACCATCACCTCTTGGGGACGCTCGACCACGCACACCAGAGTGACGTCACGCCGCGAATCCCGACAGATCGCACATTCCTCGCCCGCAGCCACGTTGAAACAACGGCTGCAGAGCCCGACCTGCTCCCTCATGTCGACTATGGCGGTAGCCAGGCGCCGAGCATCGGCCTCCTCAACCGCGAGCAGATGGAACGCAAGTCTTTGCGCAGTCTTCTGGCCAATGCCTGGAAGCCGGCCGAGCTCATCGATGAGCCGCTGGACGGGTCCTTCGAACATCAACCGAGAATGCCGCCGAGATCAAGGCCGCCGGTGAGACCGCCGAGCTCCTCAGATGCGGCGGCGGCCGCGGCCTCGAATCCCTGTCGCACCGCGGTGAGAACCAGATCCTCGAGCATCTCGATGTCGTCGGGGTCGACCACTTCTGGGGAGATGCTGATGGCGACCAGTTCCTGGCCTCCGGTGACCGTGGCGGTGACCATCCCGCCCCCAGAGCTGCCCACGAAAGTGCGCTGCGCCAACTCGGCCTGAGCGGCGGCGAGCTGGGCCTGCATCTGCTGGGCCTGCTTCATCAACTGACGCATGTCGGGCTGGCGATTCATGATGCGGAGGGTACTTGAGAGTTACTCCTCGACCTCTTCCGCGCCCAGCTGATCGACAAGAAGGCTGGTCGGATCCGTGGACCGTTCCGAGCGCTCCTCGAGATCGCCGAGGTCGATTTCCTCGCTCTCAGCCTCGGTCCCGGTCCCCTGCCGGGAGCGGAATTGGATCTTCACCTCACTGCCAAGCAGATCGCCGGCTCGGGTGGCGACGATGGACGACACCACATCGTCCTCCTGCAGTGATTGCAGATGGAAGTCGTGGGCGACCTCCAGGGTGATGGTGTCCCCCTCGACCGCGACCGGGACCGCTTCTCGGAAGAACGCCCAACGACGGGCACCCAACACATCGCGCAGACTCCCGAAGAGGCCGGGCCACACCTTCTGCAGCTGTTCGAAAGAGATCTCTGATCCGTTTCCGGCCGGTATTGCAGAGACAGCTGGTGTGTCGCTCGCTGGTTCGACACTCTCTCCGGCCGCGTCGATGGAGGGCGTCTTCTCGGCAGCAACCGATGGTGACTCGGCGACGACCGGCCGCGGCTGACCTCGCTCCAATCGCTCGATGCGGCTGAGAAGGGCCGTGGTGTCACTGGCCGTCTCCGGCCTGGTCAGCTTGATCAACGCCAGTTCGGTCATCAGGCGCTCTTCCCGCCCTTCACGCAACCTGATCAGTGCCTCGCCGAGAATGTCCACAGCGCGCAGCACATCTCCCGATGTCACCAGCTCGGCAGCACGGCGCCACGCCCCGTAGACCTCGGGCGGTTCGTCGGCGATTTCGGCGAGATTTGGTGCGTAGTGGGCGAGGAATGCCCCACGGAAGAACGCCACCGACTCGGCGACAAACCTCCTGAGATCGACACCATCGGCCGAGAGCTCGGCAACCAGCTCGAGCGCGGCCTTGGCGTCCTGGGCAGCAACGGCCTCGACGAGTCTCATGAAGGCCTCGGAATCGGCGAGACCAAGAGCGCGCCGCACCCCGCCGACTTCCACCGTCCCGGCTCCGAGCGCAGCCACCTGCTCGAGCAATGAAAGTGAGTCCCTGACCGAACCGCCCGCATGACGGGCGATGGACAGCAGGGCAGCGGCATCGAACTGATAGCCCTCGCGCTCAGCGATCAGGCTGAGGTGCCCAGCCAGGTCCTCGATGGGGACGGGGTGAAAGTCGAAACGCTGGCTGCGACTGCGAATCGTGTCGAGAAGCTTGTAAGGCTCGGTCGTCGCCAGCACGAAATGCACATGCTCCGGCGGCTCTTCCAGGGTCTTGAGGAGCGCGTTCCCGGCTGCCTTGGACAGCATGTGCGCCTCATCGAGCACGAAAACACGCTTCGAGGTCGCGGTTGAGGCGACTGTGGTCACGCTCAGCCTGATGTCGCGGATGTCATCGATGGAGTTGTGGGAAGCGGCGTCCAACTCCAGGACGTCCAGGGAAGTCCCCTCGGTGATCGACACGCAACTCACACATTCATTGCACGGAGCCCCCTGAGGCCCGCGATTGGTGCAGTTCAGCGCCTTGGCCAGGATGCGTGCGGTCGTCGTTTTCCCCGTACCCCGAGGCCCGGTGAATAGATAGGCATGTGCCACCCTGCCGTCTGCTATCTCCCGGGCAAGGGTTGTGGTGACGTGAGACTGGCCGATGACGTCATCGAATGACTGTGGCCGGTACTTCCGATAGAGGGCCTGATACTCCACTTGGGTTCCACGGTACTTGGTACCTGGGACCGGTTCGCCGGGCAAGTGGCCTGTTCCTGGCGCATTCTTCTTTGGTTATGGGTCTTATCCGTCGATACTTGGCCTCGTGACCCAACCACTTGTCGACGAGTCGGCGACTGAATCGCTGGAGGCGCCGCCCGCGGTCTGGGCAAAAGGCCTGGTCCGAAGATTTGGCAAGACGGTGGCGGTCGACCACGTCGACCTGTCGGTGGGGCCCGGTGAGTTCTACGGCTTGCTCGGTCAGAACGGGGCTGGCAAGACCACCACGATCAAGACCATCGTCGGGCTACTCCGACCAAACGAGGGATCGGTCGGCGTCGGCGAGTTCGACACCTGGGAGTCACCCAGAGAGGTGAAAGCCAGGATCGGAGTCCTCCCCGAGGAGTTCAACCTCTACGAGCGGTTGACGGGAGCCGAGCTTCTCGACTTCACAGCAGCCATGCACGGGCTGAGCCGGGAGGAGGCGACCAGGCGTCGCGACGAGCTGCTCGACCTCCTCGATCTCCTGGATGAAGGGTCGAAACTCATCGGTGATTACTCCCGGGGCATGAGGAAGAAGATCGCGCTGGGCGCGGCCATCATCCATCGTCCCCCGGTTCTGTTCTTGGACGAGCCGTTCGAAGGAGTCGATGCGGTGTCGGCACGCCTGATTCGGAACCTGCTCCTGCGAGCCGCCCAGGGCGGGACCACCATCATCTTCTCGTCACACGAGATGCACCTCGTGGAGAAGTTGTGCACCCGGATCGGGATCATGGTCCAGGGCCGATTGACAATTGAGGAGACCCCAGAGGGGTTGTGTCGGCTGATGGGTGTCGACAACGTCGAAGATGCGTTTATCGCCGCCGTAGGTGGAAAGACCCCGGACGATTCGTCGTGGTACGCCGGTTAGCCGGCCTCAAGGCGAGGCTGACCTGGAACGGCGTCCGTAGCGACGTCCAACGAAGGTTTGGCCTCCCGATAGCGCTCATCCTTCTCAGCTGGCTTGGCCTGTGGCTGGCTAGCACGCACCTCGAAACCGCCCGCGCCCTCCAGGCTGAGAGCGCAGAAGCGTTCGCCAGCTACATGGGCTGGGTTGCCCTGTTCACTTTCCTCGCCTGGGTTGCCCTACCGGTTGTGATCTTCCCGCTCGATGAGAACCTCGACCCGCAACAACTAGCTCTGCTTCCGATTACCTCAAACCAGATGATCTCTGGGCTCGTGGCCGCCAGCTTCATCGCACCTTCCACGGTGATCCCGCTTCTTCTCCTTGGCGCCAACGCCGCGGCACTCGGCGCCGGGTGGTGGATGATCATCCCGGCATCGTTGGCCTTCCTCGGTCTGCTGGCCGTGGGCGGTCAACTTTTCTCTGCCGCGATTTCGGCGATATTGCGAACCCGACGCGGCCGCGATATCGCCACTTTCCTAATTCTCGGCATCGCCGGCGGTGCCTTCCTCTTCTACCGGTTCGTCAACGAATTGGTGACCACCGAAGGGATAACCGCGGCGGCAACCACCCACCCGATCATGAACTGGTCACTCCTGATCCCACCGGTCGCGGCTCAGCAAGCCATGATCCGGGCGGCCGATGGCAACGTCGCCTTAGCCCTCGTCTCCCTTGCTGCGGCGGTCGCCGGCCTCCTCATCTTTGCGGTGGCGTGGAAGAAGCTTCTCGCCTGGCTTCTATCCACACCAGAACAACGGAACAAGCCGGCAGCGAGGACACGGCGCGGGGGCATGGCCTACGGCCCGTGGGGCGTGGTGCCGACGCTCGCCCGGAAGGAGTTCCGCTTCTATGTCCGTGATCCCCGTCAGCGGCTGGTATGGACCGGCACCGTGATCTTCGTCGGCCTCGCCATCGGGGGGGTCGTGATGAACGCCACCGGGTTCTTCGACTTTCGAGAGCGGGAGTGGGCACCGTTGGTGGCTCCCATCCTCGTGCTCTTCGTCGGTCTTCCGATTGCCCTGAACCTGTTCGGCTGGGAGCGGAACGCGGCCAGCTACCTCTTCGTGCTCCCTGCCCGTCCCCGCCAGCTGTTGCTTGGCAAGAACATGGCCGTGGCAACGGCTCTCGCTCTGGAGACCGCGGTCCTCACTCTGGGGCTTGCCTGGTTCTCCGGCCATTGGCGCTGGGTTTGGCTCACAATTCCCCTGACGGTGGCTGCTGTCGGATGTCAGCTCGCGGTAGGCAATCTGGTGTCAGTTCTCGCCCCACTGCGTCTGCCCCGAGAGGGGACCGACGTCTTTGCCCAATCAACCGAGCAGGGCTGCCTGGCGATCGTCAGCCAGACCGTGTCGTTCTTCGCAATCGGACTCCTGCTGATCCCTCCAGCTTCGGTGACCGTGCTGACTGTCGAGTTCGGTGAGGTCATCAATCCGTGGATCACGGCTGTGCTCGGTATCGCCTGGGGGTTGTTGTTCTACTCGGCTTCCTTGTTACTGGCCGGAAAGTTGCTGAAGCGGCGGATGCCAGAAGTGCTGGCCTGGGTCCAGGTCACCTAGCGGGTCCCTACGCTGGCTTCCCGATGGGCGGACTCTTGCGACGGACCCGCGTCGAACGCGAGCAACTCGAGCGCGACTTGCTGGCGCCCATCGCCTCCCTCTCCTCGGAGACAGCGGGGAGGGCCGAGCCTGAAGAGGACGATGAGTTCCGGACCGCATTCGAGCGTGATCGGGACCGGGTCATTCACAGCAAGGCGTTCCGACGCCTCAAGCATAAGACTCAGGTGTTCCTCAATCCCGATGGTGACCACTACGTCACGAGGATGACCCACACAATCCACGTCACCCAGGTGGGTCGGGCAATGGCCCGGGCCCTCGGCCTCAACGAGGATCTGACCGAAGCCATCTGTCTGGCCCACGATGTCGGCCATTCACCTTTCGGCCATATCGGGGAGGACGCACTGTCACCATTTGTCGACGGCGGGTGGCTCCACTCCGAGCACGGAGTGCGGACTCTCGAGTTGCTCGAGCCTCAGAACCTCACCTCCGAAGTCCTGGATGGTGTCCGGGCCCACTCCTGGAAAATCGACCCCCCACCCGCGACGCTCGAAGGGTGGCTGTGCCGCTATGCCGATCGCATCGCCTACCTCACCCACGACGTCGCGGACGCCCTCCGCGCCGGGATCCTCGAGTACCACGAGATCCCAACCCAGGCTCTGGCGCGGCTCGGTGCCACGTCGAGGGAATGGATCGACACGATGGTGACCGCTGTCATCGAAGCCAGTTACCTGGCCGGCGAAGTGACGATCGATTCCGATCTGCTGCAGGTCATGGACGAGCTCCGCGATTTCATGTTCGATCGGGTATATCTACGGCCTGAGTCCGAGGGCCAGAAGCAGAAGGCGATAGGCGTCATCGAGGATCTGGTCGTGCACTTCTCCAATAATTCAGGCGAGGTTCCCGACTCATTCACGACCCCCACAGCAGATGCCTTGCACAGGGCTATCGACTACGTCGCCGGCATGACCGACAGGTTCGCTCTCAATACCCACGACCGGCTCTTCCGACCCACCTTGCTCGACTGAAACTTCCCGCCTCCCGTGTAATTGGGAGCCAAAGGTCCGAATGTGACCCGTTTCTGTCTCAATTACGGGCGGCCTAACCTCCCCAACCCGTGCTCTCCATCCAGGACCTACACAAGACCTTCGGCGACGTGGTCGCGCTCGATGGATGCACCCTTTCGGTGCAGCGGGGGACGATGCTCGGCTTTCTCGGCCCCAACGGAGCGGGAAAGACGACCGCGATGCGCGCCGTTTTCGGTCTGATGCGGCCCGACTCGGGATCGGTCACCTGGGACGGCCAGCCGATCGATCCCGATGCCCGGCTTCGCTTCGGTTACATGCCCGAGCAGCGGGGCCTCTACCCGAAGATGCGCATCCACGACCAACTGGTGTACCTGGGCCGCCTTCGTGGGATCGGGAAGGCCCAGGCCGCCGAGTCCGCCGATAAATGGCTTGAGATCCTTGACCTCACCGAGCGCCGAGACGACCGGCTCGATGCCCTGTCTCACGGAAACCAGCAGCGGGTGCAGATGGCCGCGGCCTTGGTCCACGACCCCGAGCTGTTGGTGCTCGACGAGCCCTTCTCGGGACTCGATCCCATCGCCTCTGAGACGATGTCCGACATCCTGAGGGCGCAGGCGGCTTCGGGTAAAGCTGTGGTTTTCTCCTCCCATCAACTCGACCTGGTCGAGGACCTTTGTGAGGAGGTCGCGATCATCGACAAGGGAACGATCGTCGTCGAGGGATCGGTGCGTGAGCTGAAGGATCAGGCGCCGATCCGGCATCTCGAGCTCGAGCTCGACGGGGATGCCAGCAGCCTCTTCGACTCACTCGACGGCGTCCGCAACATGGAGGTGGAGGGCGAGCGTTACAGCCTGGTGATCGATGCCGGGACCGACGTGAGAGGTTTGTTGAACCAGGCCGAAAGTGTGGGACGGATCCGCCACTTCACCTATACCGCCCCCTCGCTGACCGACCTTTTCAGGGAGGCGGTGCAATGAGCGATCTCGGAGTCGCCTGGCAGGTAGCCCGCCGCGAGCTCACCGAACGCGGTCGCTCCAAGTCCTATCTGCTCACGACTCTGATAACTCTCCTGGTCGTGGTGGCGCTGATCATCCTGCCCAGCCTCTTCGGTGGGGGCACAGACGAATACGACGTCGGGTCTGTGGGCGAAGGGAACAGCGAGATCATCGAGGCCGGGGAGCTACTAACCAACGCCAACGACGAGCCCGATACCGAGCCCACCGCCAGTATCACTGAAGTCGAGTTCTCCACCCGCGATGAGGGCGAAGCGGCCCTCGAGGCTGGAGAAGTCGATGCTGTGCTCGTCGACGGGTCGGAAGTAGTCGTTGCAAGGCTGGGAGGCTTCGGAGAGTCACCGATCGTGACCATCCTGCAACAGGGAGCGGCCTCTGTCCGGGTCGAGGAACTGGTAGAGAGCGAGGGAGATATCGCCTCTGACGTCATCGAGATCATGGCTTCGGAGCCACTTGAGACCTCGACTCTGAGTGGTCAGGCCGACGAC
Organism: Acidimicrobiia bacterium; assembly: GCA_036520635.1. Taxonomy (GTDB): domain Bacteria; phylum Actinomycetota; class Acidimicrobiia; order Spongiisociales; family ZC4RG35; genus JALYNX01. Next base: position 11,441 of record DATDJH010000156.1, on the reverse strand, counting down.
GACGGCTCAGCGGGCGCCATCGCCTATTTCTCATTACTGCTCCTCTATCTGGCGATCCTCATCTACGGCCAATGGATCCTTTCAGCAGTCACCGAAGAGAAGTCGAACCGGGTGGTGGAAGTCCTCCTGTCCACCGTCAAGCCGTGGCAGCTGCTCGCGGGGAAGATCGCCGGGGTCGGCCTTCTCGGGCTGGCCCAGTTCGCCGGAACCATCATCGTTGCCTTCCTCACGCTGCGGGTCACGGGCGCCTATGACATTCCTCCGGTGGACATGACTTTGGTCGCCCACCTCGTGCTCTGGTTCACTCTCGGTTTCCTCCTCTACGCCGTTCTCTTCGGGGCGGCGGGCTCCCTGGTGAGCCGGATGGAGGACGCTCAGAACGTCGCCTTCCCGATGTCCCTGATCGCGGTCGCCGGGTTCCTGGTCGCGATCACATCTCTTTCCGACCCTGACGGCGTCACCGCCACCATCGGTACCTTCATCCCCTTGACCGCTCCCTTCGTGGTGCCGGTGCGGGTAGCACTGGACGCAATTCCGGCCTGGCAGTACATCGTGGCCGTGCTACTGACTGTGGCATCGATCATCGGGCTCGTCCTCGTTGCCGGACGGATATACGCCGGTGGCCTGCTCCGCTACGGGAGCCGGGTCAAGGTCCGGGAAGCCTGGCGCTCCGCCGCGGAGTGAGTGTGGACTACCAGCACCTCGAGATCGAAAAGGCGGGTCATGTCGCGACCATCTGGCTGAATCGCCCGGAGAAGTTGAACGCCATGTCCGAGGACATCTGGGTCGACCTTCCCCGGGTGGTGGCTGAACTCGATAGCGACGAATCGGTCCGGGTGATGATTCTGGCGGGGCGTGGACGTTCGTTCTCGGTTGGGATCGATATCGAGATGCTTGCCTCCCTCCTGCCGTCTGGGCCTTCGGATGACCCTCAGGAGGCTCTTTACTCCCAGATCAAGACCCTTCAAGTAACGATCAGCTGTCTTGCCGAGTCCCCCAAACCCGTGATCGCCGCGGTGCATGGGCACTGTCTGGGGGGAGGCATGGGCCTGATCACCGGATGCGATGTCCGCTACGGGTCGGCCGACTCGGTGTTCTCGATTCGGGAGACGCGGCTGGCGGTGGTTGCCGACATCGGGACCCTGCAACGACTCCCTGGAATCGTCGGAGCCGGCCACACCAATGAACTGGCCCTGACCGGCGCCGACATCGATGCGGCGCGAGCCGTCGAGATCGGGCTTCTCAACCGGGTCTACCCGGACGCCGCCGCGACCTACGAGGCGGCGCGTGACCTGGCAGGCACCATTGCGGCCAATTCGCCCCTCGTCATACAAGGGATCAAGAAGGTCATTGCCGCCAACGATGGGCGATCGGTTCCCGAGGCGCTCGACTTTGTCGCGCGCTGGAATGCGGAGCACCTGCTCTCAAACGACCTGATGGAGGCGCTGGCTGCGTTGGTCGCGAAACGACCGCCTGAATTCACAGGCACCTGAGGCCCGGGAGCGGCGTCTGGCGCGGTACGTTGCCTCCTGCGGCGGTGAGGAGTTTCGATTGCGACTGCGGGTGACATCTATAGGGCTCACGGTGCTCGGCCTTCTGCTGGTCGGATGCGGTGCTGGTGAAGACGTCGTAACCACCTCGCTGCCCTCGACTACGACCAGCACGACTTCGTCTCCGGAATCGACCACGACGAACAGCCTTCCGGTTACGACGACCACCACTGTGGCCGAATCGACAACGACTCTGTCCTCAGGTCTCCCAGGAGACCCCATCGATTTCGGCCCTGCGGAAGGTGACGTCCTCGGCGTGATCGGGGTCGCCCACGACGACGTGCTCAACCTCAGGGCAGTTCCCGGAGCTGATCAGGCGATCCTGGTCGGAATCCCGCCCCTGTTCTCCGACCTGATCGCGCTCGGCTCTACCCGCCAACTGGCGGCGTCGATGTGGATCGAAGTCGATTACTCGGGGCTCACCGGCTGGGTCAATCTGCGTTTCATCGCTTATCTGGGAGCTACCAGCGATGTCACCGCAGACGTCGTGAGCAGCCTGGGGGAGACACCCGTCGCACCGACCATGCCCGAGCTCGGCCTGCTCGTCGCCGAGCACCTCGTCGCAGACAACCCCGATGCCTCATTTGTCATGTCCGGTCCGGCAACCGTGGGTGATCTCGGCGAGGTGACATATGACATCGTGGGTTTCGGTGATGACTCGGTAAGGGGCACGCGAATCCACGTGTTCGGCGAGCCGGTCGACGATGGCTTCGCCCTCAATGCGGTCGAGGCAACCCCATTCTGCAGCAGAGGCGTCACACCGGACGGTGTCTGCCTCTAACCCACCTCTCGGGTGCCGGGCCTTATGGCCCACCGATTAGGGGACCAGTCCTCTCGTATCCAGGCCACATGACGCCGAACATGGCCATATAGGCAGTTAATTCTCATAGAAGGAGGCAGCGATGACTGCAATCGAGACCGACAGAGGCACCACCAAGGTAATCGGCGCTCCGCGCACGACTCTGGTTCTCCTCATCGCCGGAATCCTGGCAATGGTTGTTGGGTTCGGCTCCATTGCCGGAGGCATCTTCGGCGCCTGGTACACCTACGACCACGCAGTGGCCCAAGACGTCGTGACGCCAGATGACGCCGCGATTCCCGAGACACCGGTGAGAGGGCCGTTCACGATGTGGGCGCAGGCCGACATCATCAACCACCACCAGCTGGAGTCGACCGGAGGCCTCTACTACGCCCAGATGGACCGAACGGTGCCCCAGTTGGACGAGAGCGGCGCCGCCGTGCTCGACGCCAACGGTGAGGCCGTGATGGTTCCCAACGAGGCCCGTGCCTCCTGGATCACCGCCACCACCCTGACCACCGCACTCGGCATGGGAATCATGGCCTATGCCCTCTCCGGCTTCGCAATGGCCGTCGGAGTGACGCTGATGGTCGTCGGGTTCGTGTTCCTCTACCTGCGGAAGAAGGCTGTGCTCCTCTGACTCAGAGTCGCAGCAATCGAATCGAGCCCCCGGAAGGGGGCTCGATTCGTAAAGGGCCCTTGCTCGAGCCGCTAGCCCTTTCGGTCCTGCCCGAGGAGGGTCCGGATCGCTGAGTTCTTCCAGATGTTCCCCATCTGATTCCACTGCCGCTTCTTGTCGATCAAGGCCGCCGTCGCAATCACGTCAGGTTCGGTCACGCCGAAGTGATTGGCGAGCTGGGTCAGTGTGTGGGTCCAGATCTTGTCTTCGAGCCGTGAGGTGTACAGCTTGAAGCTGGCCTCGTACAGCGGGTCGTTGGCCCGGACCAGGAGGTGGATCTTGGCGACCGCGGCGTCGTCGTCACCCTCGTGGGAGCTGAAGGTGATGATGGCCGCCCAGGGGTGGCCTTCGGGGGTCATGTACGACCAGGACCGATCGTCGGCGTAGATCACGCGGACCCCGGTCGTGACCTTGGCCGGGCCCTTGCCCCCGCCGATCACCGCCACCTCACCCGGGGCGATGCCCCCGGCCGGGGCATAGAACTTGTTGGAGGGGGGCCAGAACTCGTCGAAGTTTTCCTTCCAGGTCGCGATGATGACTTCCGGGGTGGGCCCGGGAACCGAGACCTCGTAAGACTTCTGCCAGAGCTGGCCGAAGCCCTGCAGAGGGCCGGTGGGCTTGCGACCCTCGACATTCCCCTTCCGGGCACCGTCGGCGACTTCCCCGACATGAAAGGCGTCTACCGGTTCGGCCCAGTTCTCAGCATCTCTCGGCTCTGTCAACTCGGTCCTTTCTTTGATACCCGCATCCGACCAGAGACGCGTTCCGTGAGCGTTACGAAACTCGATTGGGCGAGGGCTTCGAGCGGTCACCGTCTCGTAACGCAATTGATGCACAATCACCTCAGATGACGAACTTCGACGCGGTGGTCGTCGGCGCCGGCCCCAACGGCCTGGCCGCAGCCGCCGAATTGACGCGTGCCGGCAGACGGGTCCAGGTAATCGAACAAGCGGATGTGATCGGTGGAGGGACCCGAACCGAAGAGCTGACGCTGCCCGGCTTCCTCCACGACATCTGCGCCGCGATCCACCCCCTTGGCCTGGCGTCGCCATTCTTTCGGGACCTTGGTCTCGACGTGGAGTGGATCCAACCGCGAATCCCGATGTCTCATCCCCTTGGCGAGGGGCGGTCAGGCGCCCTGCTTCGCGATGTCCGTGAAACAGCCGCGGGGTTCGGAGTCGATGCCGACCGCTATTCCCGGATCATGAGCCCTCTCGTCGAGTCGGCTGATGCCGTCATCGAGGACTTCCTGGGGCCGATGACAATGATCCCCCGCAACCCTTCGAGCTTTATTCGGCTCGCGACCAGGGGAGCCCTCCCGGCTTCCACAATTGCGGGTGGGTTCTCCTCGATGGAGGCAAGAGGTGTTTTGGCCGGGCTGGCCGCCCACGCCATCGCCCCGTTCAGCTCGCCGTTGACCGGCGGGGTCGCCCTGCTCTTTGCCACCGCCGGACATGCCTATGGATGGCCGCTGGTGAGGGGCGGATCACAAAGAGTCGCGGAGGCATTGGCTCGGGTGATAGTCGACGGAGGTGGAGCCATCGAGACCGGGAGGATGATCGCCTCCCTGGATGAGCTCCCCCCGGTCGCAACCGTGATCCTCGACGTGATGCCCCGTGCCGCCCTTCACATCGGCGGCGACCGCATCAGTCCAATTCACCGTCGGCGTCTTTCAGGACAGCAGTCCGGCCCTGCGGTGTTCAAGGTGGACTGGGCCCTGGATGGCGCAATCCCCTGGCTCGACGAATGGAGCACTGAAGCGGGAACGGTCCATGTGGGCGGAACCTGGGAAGAAGTGGCGGAAGCCGAGGATGCAGTGCACTCGGGTCGCCTTCCCGAGCGTCCTTTCGTTTTGGTCGCTCAGCAGTCGCTGTTCGACGAGACCCGAGCTCCGGCCGGCAAGCAGTCGGCATGGGGCTACTGCCACGTGCCGGCTGGCTCTGACGTCGACATGACCGAAGCCATCGAACGCCAGATCGAGCGCTTCGCTCCCGGCTTTCGAGACCTGATTCTCGGTCGCCACACGATGAACGCATCGGCGTTCGAGGCGCACAACCCGAACAACATCGGCGGCGACATCGCCGGTGGCGGTTTCGGGATGCGGAAGGTGTTCCAGTTGGGCGCCACACGGCCCTATCACCTCGGCGACGGCCTCTATCTCTGCTCGTCGGCGACCCCGCCCGGGGCCGGTGTGCATGGCATGTGCGGTTACTACGCCGCTCGTGCAGCGCTCAGGGGTTGAGGCCCGCGGATCAGACCGCAGCCAGGGCAGCATCCTCATCGTCAAAGATGCCAATCGCCTCATCGAGGCGGGTCAGGGAGAAGATCTGGCGATAGTGGTCGGAGAGGCCGTAGGCCAAGAGACGGTGGCCATTGCGCTGGGCACGGATCAAAGTGGTGACCAGGAGCCCGATACCGCCACTGTTCATGTATTCCAGGCCGTCGAAGTTGAGGATGATGGCCGTTACGCCGCCGCGAGCGGCCTCGTCGTGTGCAGCAGAAATGTCCTGTTCGGAGAATGATGTGATCTCGCCCGAGATGTCGATCACGCGCACTCCCGGGGCGGCATCTCGGACAGTCATGGTCAGGTTGGACGTTGGCACCTATGTCTCCAGTTATCTGGCTGCCGAGGCAGCGTCTTCGTCTTCGTAGATGGCCATGAAGTCGGCGAGCCGGGTGATCTGAAACACCTCGCGGTAATGATCTGAGAGGCCGAATGCGCCCACCTCGCGACCCTCAGCCCGCGCCCTGGCGAGCACACCGACGATGACTGCAATTCCGGTGGAGTTGATGTAGTCGACCTCCCCGAAGTCGATCAAAACGCGACCCGGTTTCGAGGTCGCCTCCTCGTATGCACTCTCCAGGCCATCCTTGGCGAGGCGGTTCACTGTCCCGGTCAGATGCACAACTCCCCCGTCGTCGCCCCAGGAGACCCTCGCTCCGAAGCCGTCGTCCATCAGGAGACTCCTTCTCTGTTCATGACCAGCTCCACCGTGTGGATCTTGTCGTTGCTCTCTGTCTTGATCTCATCAACCATCTGGCCGATCAGGAACAGCCCCCAGCCCCGCGGCGTCTGCTCGCCCGCCAATTTCGCCTCGATGTCAGGGGTTTCGGCCTCGGGAATGACCTTGTCACCGCCCTGGTCGCTGACCCGGACCGAGACACTGGCGGCCGTAGCCCGAACCTCGATCTCGACAGGGATCTCGGCGCGATTCTCGTTTCCGTGCTCGATGGCATTCATCACCGTCTCCCCGACGGCCGTCTTGAGACGCTCGAGCCGGGCCTCTTCCAAGCCCAGATGGCCCACGGCCTCGCTCACCTTTGTGATCGCGATTCGCTCGTTGCCCTCTTCGCTGGGAACGCTGAACCTGGCCAGGACCTCGGCGTCGCCGGATCGGAAGGTCTCCGCAGATTCTTTGGCGGAGGCGGTGCGCCGGACGACCACGAGTGTGATGTCGTCTTCCTGCTCGGCATCGGCTCCGGTGAAGCTCTCGAGATCGCCCACTAGCGCAGCGACCATGTCGTCGTTGGAGGGCCTGATGGCAACCCGTCCCTTGAGACGACCGAATCCATACATCTCGCCTTCGACGTTGTGGGCTTCGGTTATGCCGTCGCTGGTGAGCACCATCACGTCGCCGCGCTCCAGACGGTAGGTGCGCTCGTCATATGGCATACCCGGCATCAATCCCAGTGGCATCCCTGTGGCTCGGAGCTCGACCACGCCGCCACTGCTTCTCACATAAGGAAGGTTGTGACCCGCGTTGGCAAGGACTATCTCGCCCTCGTTGGTGTCGATGATTGCGTAGAGGCAGGTGACGAACATGGCAGGTGGAATCTCGGGGACGAGAGCCTCGTTCACGTCGGCAAGCACCGCCGATGGCGAATTGTGCCTCTGCGCCGCGGCCCTCAGCATTGACCGGCAGGTCGCCATAACCAACGCCGCAGGGACACCCTTGTCGGTGACGTCCCCAATGACCACCCCGAGCCGACCGTCCTCGAGGTTGATGAAGTCGTAGAAGTCACCGCCCACGGCGCGAGCCGGGCGGTAGAAGGCATCGACGTGCCAACCGGGGATCGCCGGGAGCTCTTTTGGCAGAAGGGTTTGTTGAATCAGTGCCGCAACCTGCAGCTCCTGTTGGATCCGCTCTCTCTCTTTCGCCTCGGCCTGTTGCTCCCTGACCAGCTGGGCAACTTTCATCGCCGGCGCGACCTGTGAGGCCAGACTCCCGAGGAGATGCCGGTCGTCGGTCGAATAGGGCTGGTCGGAAAGACGGGGCCCGAGGTAGAGGGCTCCCAACAGCTCGCCCTGGCCGATGAGGGGCACGATCAGCTCGACGCCCCGTTCCCGCATCGTCTGCAAGGCCTCGGATTCGAACTCGACCGAAGCCAACTCAAGGGGGGCACCCGTGGAAAGCAGTGCTGTTTCCAAGGGATCGCCTGGTGGGATCGGCACCGCGTCGATGACCCGGGTTCCGGGTGAAAGCGAGGTTTCGGGGGCCTCAGATGGGGCTTCCTCGGTCTTGCGACGTCTCAACAACTGGACCATTGGCTCACTTTCTAGCCCTCGACCGTCTCGGAATCGTTACGAAATGCCTGTCTCGTCCAAACCGAGACCGAAGCCGGCTGCATGGTTTCTCTGACCACTCCCATCCACCCCTCAACCACCTGCCCAGCATCGACCTGATCCCGCAGGGATGCAGCAAAAGCGTCCATCACCCGCTGCGTGTTGTAGCGGGACCGATTGAACCGGCGATCCACCCATGTCTGAACTCTCTTCCGGACAGGATTGAAGAGGGTTGCCACCGCCAAAGTCGTGGCGGCCACCACCAGTTCAGACTGGTCGGGGAGCAGGGTCGTCAACCAGGTGACGACGCCGACGTAAATGGCAGCGAGCACCACCACAACCACCGTGTACGACACTGTCCGCGACACGATTCGATCGATGTCGTAGAGCCGATAACGGAGCACAGCGACCCCGATGGACACCGGCAACAAGAGAATTGCGATGCCGAACACCAGCTCGCCGAGCCATTCAGGGATCGACAGCCGTGCGACAACGGCCTCTTGGAAGGGGACCACCAGGATGACGAAAACGACCGCGAAGAGGAACCACTTCATCTGAAGCCGCTCCACCCCGCGTGCCCTCACCGATCTGACTATCAGCGACACGGTGGAGAGAAGCACGAACACCCCAAGCACCGAGAAGTTGAAGCCTGCCAACGGCCCGAATTCGGGGTTGGGCACAGCGCTGATCCCGATCGGGTTGTCGACCCAACCGGCGCAGGGATCGCCGCCTTCGAGGCAGACCTGATCGGACACGACGTAAGTCAGAGCCGTGAGCAGCACGAGGAAACCGAGCCAACCGACCCACCGCCACTTTGGTGACACCGGGTGGCCGGTCGGGAACCAGAGCATGAGAAGTCCTGTGAGAGCGAACCACGAGAGCCACAAGGCTCCCCCAATCGCCCCCGCCGCCACATCGCCCTGGTCGGAGAAGTAGCCAACGACGCCGCTACCGAGCAGCGCCAGACCGATCGCCGAGGACACCCATCCCACCCGGTTGCCGTCGGTGCGGGCGATGATCAAAGCCCCCACCAAGGTGAAGGCGGCAGAGGCGGCGAGCAGGAAGTAGCCAGAGAGGTCACTCTCCTCCGACCCCGCAATCAAGTTGAACACCAACATCGAAAAGCCGGCGACAACCACCAGGGCAGGCAGCCATCGAGAGGTTCGACTTTCTGAGGGCTTCCCGGTCACGTTTCCCACCCCTCGTCAGCGGAAGGGGTATGTGCGCCAGGATCCATCGGCGGCAGCATGCCATTGCTTCGTTACGTAACCGCAACCGGCTCAACACATTGCCAGAGCCGCCCACGGGTCAAGAAGCCATTCCGTGATCTCGAGTTGCGCAGTTCTCGTAACGCTGCGATATCGTCCGACAATCGGAGACGCGACCATCGACATCAGGCTCCTCGGTCCACCGCGGATCGAAAAGGCCGGAACGCCAATCGACGTAGACACCAGGAAGGCGATTGCCCTCCTCGCCTATCTGACCGTCGAGACCACAGCCACCCGCGACCGGCTGGCGAGCCTCCTGTGGCCCGAATCCAACACCGAGCGCTCCCGGGCCACCTTGCGGCGCACACTGTCCTCACTTCGCACCGCTGTCGGCCATGAGATAGTGACCGCCGACCGGATCAGTGTCGCCCTCGCCGAGGACACCCCTAGCGATATCCGCTCTTTCGCCGCCGAGCTCGAAAGGACCGACCACCACGACCACGACCGGGGTGATGTCTGCGGTTTGTGCATTCCCCACCTCGAGCGGGCCACCGCGCTCTACCGGGGTGACTTCCTGGAAGGGTTCTCGATGCGGGATGCTGCCGAGTTCGAGGACTGGGCCAGAACGGTCACCGAGTCTCTTCGGATCCAGGCCGGGGTTGCCTTTCAACGTCTGGCAATGGCGAAGGCGGCGTCAGGCGACTATTCCGGTGCCCTCCGATCGGTTCACAGCTGGATCGAGCTCGATTCCCTCCACGAGCCCGCCTACCGCCTTCTGATGCTGCTCCACGCCTGGGATGGCGACCGTCCCGGCGCGGTTGAGGCCTACCGGCGATGCGTCGCTGTCCTCGACCAGGAACTAGGAGTTCCCCCTTTGGAGGAGACCACCGAGCTCTATGAGGCAATCCTCGACGAGGACCTCCCGCCGGCTCCCGGCGTCAGACGCAGGGTCAAAGCACAAGCAATAGCGGTGGCACAACGTGAGGACATGATCGACCGGGAGGAAGAGACTGCCACCCTGCTTCAGGCGATGGAGAACCTTGCCGTGGGGGGAAAGGGGATTGTCGTCACCGGATCGGCCTGGATGGGAAAGACCCGCCTTCTCGAGGAACTCGGGTCGTCGGCGAGAGCTTCAGGGAGGTCGGCACTCTCCGGACGAGCCTTCAGGACAGAGCAGGATCTCCCTTTCGGAGTGGTTGCTCAATTGCTCCGCTCGGCGGCTCCGTTGATTGAGAAGAATCTCGACCAGCTTCCAACCTGGGCGATGGGAGAGGTGGCGCGCCTGGTCCCCGAGTTTCAGCAGGCTCGAGCAACGCCAGAGAGCGCCGACCCATTCGGAGAACTGCGGTTGTTCGACGGTGTCTTCACCGTCCTCAGCCAACTGTCCCGTATCCATCCGCTGGTGGTGATGGTCGACGACGTCCAGTGGCTGGATCCGGCGTCCAATGGGCTCATTTCTTATGTCGCCAGCCGGTTGGAGACTGCGCCGATGCTCCTCGTCCTTGCCTTGCGGACAGGGGAGCCCCTGTCTGCGATGACCGGGGACCTGATCTCGGACGCCCAGGACAGGATCGACCTTCAACCCCTGACCATCGACCAGTTGGCCGGGATCACGGGCACGATCGAATCGGCCAAGCTGCTGCACCAACGCACCGGTGGAGTCCCGCTTCTGGTCACAGAAGAGCTATCGGATCGCCGTGAACGGGGTCCCGATGGAGTTGGTATGGCTCGATACATGGAGTCCCGCCTCAGAGAGATCAGCGACCTGGGCCGTCAGGTCGCCACGGCCGCCGCGGTGCTCAACGGTGTCTGCGACGCCTCACTCCTCCGTGAGACCAGTGGCCGCACCGAAGACGAGGTGGTCGATGGAGTCGAGGAGTTGGTGGCGGCCGGACTGCTCCGCGAGCTCCCAGAAAGCGATGATCTTGCCTTCAACCTCGACGCTTTGCAGCGGCTCACCTACGACTCGACATCCCTGATCCGACGACGACTTCTCCATCGTCGGGCGGCGTCGGCCCTATCCGAACGCCCTCACGCGGCGACCGACCCCAGGTTGGCCGCTGCTGTTGCCTTCCAACTCGAGGGGGCGGGGTCAGACGAAAGCCCGGAGTGGTACCGGCGCGCTGCGGACCTCTCCCGTGCTGTCTACGCCTTCTCTGAGGCGCGAAGCCTCTATGAGAAGGCCCTCGGTCTCGGACACAGCGACCCGGCAGCGATTCACCTGGCTCTTGGAGAGATCGCGATGTCGGTGGGTAACTACGACCTCGCCCTTCAGGAGCTCAACGGAGCAGCTGCTCTCGCCGACGGACCCCAACTGGGGCTTGCCGAGCACCGTTTGGGTGAGGTACAGCGGCTGGTCGGCAGGTTCTCACTGGCGACCGAGCACTATGGCCGGGCCCTGAATCTGCATCCGCAACCTGCCGAATTGCACGCCGACTGGGCACTGTTATTGCAACGGACCGGCGATCCATCCGGTGCGCTCGACCATGCCGAGCAGGCGGTAGCCGCTGCAACCGCCACCGACGACCCTCACCAACTATCACGTGCCGAGAACATCCTCGGCGTCATCTCGTCGGACCCTGACCAGGCGATGGGCCACCTCGAAGAGGCGATGAGGCTGGCCGGGGAGGACGACCTGCTT
>DATDJH010000155.1:0-5868 GCA_036520635.1 Acidimicrobiia bacterium | reverse complement strand
CGGACACATTTTCGAGGGTGGGATCAACCGGTTGAGGGCGGCGGGGATCACTCAGGGTTGTAACCCGCCTGCGAACAGCCGGTTCTGTCCCGACCGGGAGATGACCCGGGGGGAGATGGCGGCGATGCTGGTCCGGGCGTTTCACTATCCGGCTTCGTCTCAGAACTTCTTCACCGACGACAACGGACACATTTTCGAGGGTGCGATCAACCGGTTGGCAGCGGCGGGGATCACTGCTGGGTGTAACCCGCCTGCGAACAGCCGGTTCTGTCCCGACCAGAAGATCAAACGGGATCAGATGGCCACTTTCCTCACCCGAGCCCTCCACCTCACCCCCAACAAACCACCAGCACGTTGCCCCATCCTTCCCGCCGACGACATCTGGAACACCCGTGTCGACAACCTCCCGGTTCACTCCCGCTCCGCCGCCTACGTGGCCTCAATTGGCAACTCGGCCACCTTCCACGCCGACTTCGGTTCGGGAGTCTGGCCACCCGGCTCGAACAGCCCTATCGGTATCCCGTATGTCGAGGTGCCGCAGGGAACTCCGGCGCTGACGATCCACTACACCAGTTATGGCAACGAGTCCGACCCTGGCCCGTTCCCGATCCCCACCAACACACCGGTAGAAGGCGGCCCCGACTCCGATGGCGACCGGCACGTGATCGTGGTCGATCGCTTCCGGTGCGAGCTCTTCGAGCTCTTCTCCGCCTATCCCGGGCCGGGCAACTCATGGACCGCCGCCTCAGGGGCGCGCTATGAGCTCGATTCTTCCGACCTGCGTCAGGACGGCTGGACCTCCGCTGATGCCGCCGGTCTGCCCATCTTCCCGGGGCTGGTCCGCTACGACGAGGTTGCCTCCGGATACATCGGCCACGCCATTCGATTCACGGCGCCCGACACCCAGGCTGCTCACGTCTGGCCGGCGCGGCATGATGCGTCGGACCTCACCGGTCTCAATTTTCCCCCGATGGGACAGCGGTTCCGGCTCAAAGCCAGTTTCGACATCTCCGGTTTCTCTCCCCAGGTGCGAGTCATCCTCAGAGCCTTCAAGGAATACGGAATTGTCCTCGCCGACAACGGATCCTCTTGGTACGTCTCAGGGGCGCCCGATTCGCGATGGAACAACGACGTTCTCCACGAGCTGGATCAGATACACGGTTCGGCTTTCGAGGCGGTCAACGTGTCGTCACTCATGGTCGATCCGGACTCCGGACAAGCTCAGCCCTGATCCTTTTCGATAGGTTTGCAGCCTGTCGACAGGAGATGATGCTGATGAGGCGTTGGTGGGTTGCGGCCGCTGGGCTCAGCATGACGCTGGCAGCCTGCGGTCCCTCTGGATCGGGGAATGTCGTGAGTGACCAGCGCGACGTCGGAGTCTTCGACAGCATCGAGGTGTCCGGTGGGATCGCCCTCCGGCTCAATGTCGACCCGTCGGCGACTGTTTCGGTCACTGTCAACTATGACGACAACATCATCGATCTCATCGTCACCGAGGTTGATGGCACCACGCTCCAGATCGAGAGCAAAGGCACGTACAACACCATCGGTGGGGAAGATCGCTACGTCGAAGTGACGGTGCCCACGCTTCTCGGGCTCACCGCCTCGGGTGGAGCCGACGTGATCGGACAGGGGGCGCTCGATGTCCTGGATGTGAATGCGAGCGGTGGTGCAAACGTCGACCTTGCCCTGCTCCCGGTTGGAGATGTGACTCTCGAGGCATCGGGCGGTGCGAATATTGTCGTGAACGTGACCGACGCGATCACAGGGACGGCTTCCGGGGGTGCCGATGTCTCGGTTCAGGGCGATCCGCCGCTGCAGAACATCGATGTCAGCGGTGGCGCCGATCTGAGCAATGGCTGACGATTGACCCGGCAGCCTGGCTTTAGCAACGTTCCGTCCACCGTCTCCGCGGAGTGGGCCGACTACTTCGGGAATCTGCCCGACCCGTCGACCCTTCCGCTGTTGCCGGCACCGGGGGACTTCGCGACCTGGAAGGAGCGCAATCGTCAGGCCGAGGCCGAGCGTCTGGCAGCCGGCTTCGGGGACCCCGGCCCCGGTGTGGAGGTCGTCGAGCGCGAGATCGGTGGGGTAGCGGTCCTCGAGGCTCTGCCCCAGGATCGGATCGAGGATGGCCGCGCCTTGCTCTACACCCATGGTGGGGGGTACGTCGCCTTCACCGCCCGATCCACCATCGGCAATGCTGCCCGGGTCGCCAGGGCATCCGGGCTCCGCGTGGTTTCGATCGACTACACCCTGGCCCCCTTCGCCCGATGGCAGGAGATAACCGATCAGGTGATCACCGTGTTTAAGGGGCTGGTGGCCGAGGGGTCATCGCTCGCCCAGCTCGCCATCTTCGGCGACTCTGCCGGAGGCTCGCTCGCCGCCGGGTCGGTATTGAAGATGCGTGACCAGGGTCTCGGGATGCCTTCGGCGGTCGTCATGTGGTCGCCATGGTCAGACATCACCGACCAAGGTGACACCTACCAGACGCTTGCCGACGTCGAAGGCAGCTACCTCTATGACCTTCATCTCAAGCCGGCAGCAGATGCCTACGCCGACCCGGCCGACCAGATGAATCCATACGTCTCACCTGTGTACGGCGACTACTCCAAGGGGTTCCCTCCGAGCCTGATCCAAGGAGGGACCAGAGAGATCTTCCTCAGCAACTTCATACGCCACTACCAGGCCATCGACACAGGTGGGGGAGAGGTCAAGCTCGATCTCTACGAAGGAATGCCCCATGGATTCCAGAACAAGATGACCGAGTCGCCCGAGGCGCGCTCGGCAATCGGGAAGACGGTTGACTTCGTCCGATCACGTATCGGATAGCGCCGCCTCCGCCAGCTCCTCCATCGAGAAGAACCTGTAGTCGGTGACCGGGAGGTGCTCGACGTGGGCGGTTGCCCCCCAGTCACCACCGTCGGAAAGCCGCTGTCGGTCGATCCAGGCAGTGGCCAGACCAAAGCTCTGCGCCGGGACATGGTCGTGAAAGAGACTTTGCGCCACGTGCAGCAGTTCGCCCGGGCCGACTCCGAGATCGGTCCTCAGGTGATCGAGCATGTATTCGAAGTTGCGCGGATCAGGTTTGTAGGAGCCGATGTCCTCTGCGGTGTAGACCGCGTCGAAGGCGGCTTCGAGCCTGACATTGGAGGCGGCGAAGCTGGCGCGGTCGACATTCGAGAGGATCACCAACCGATAGCGGGACCCGAGATCCCGTAGTGCAGAGGCGCTGTCCGGGAAGGCCGGCCAGAGTGGCACCGATTCCCCAAAGGACCGATCCATGTCGGAATCGGTCTCGAGTTGGAGATGCTGGGCAAGATCGCGGTGGACGGCGGCGAGGACCTCTGGATACGGCTGTTCGGGGCTGGCAGCTTCCCGCTGGCTTTCCGACAAGGCGAAAAGTTCGAGAGCCAGAGACTTGGAGAGGTCGCCGGCGTTGTTGCGCCCGAGGAGAGGCTGAAGCGCTTGCCAGATCCCCGACTCCCAGTCGATGAGCGTGCCGTAGCAATCGAAGCTGAGGACCTGGTAGTCGGAGATGGGTCGAGTCATGGTCAAGCTCAGATCAGACGACCGGCATGCTCGAACAGGGGCTCTCCGTCGAGGATGCGTTGTGGGCCAAGGCGGGACAGGTCGAGCTGATGCCGCTGCTGGAGGATCGATTCGGAGAGAAAGCGCCCGACGGCCGGTGCCTGTTGGAAGCCGTGCCCGGAGAACCCTGACACGACATACAACCCTCGGATCATCGGCCATTCGCCGATGATTGCGTTGCCATCGAGGGTGTTGACGTCGTAGATGCCGGCCCAGGAGCGCTCGACGCGGAGGCTGTCGAAGGCTGGGAAGAAGGACACCAACTCGGGCCACATCAGATCCATGAAGCGGTCGTGGCTGGCCGGGCGAAACTCGAACCCCACTGGATCCGTTGGCTGAGACCACCCCATGAGCCAGGTCGCTTCCCCTTCGGGTATGGCATAGAGCCCCGACGGTAGGAAGACACTGGGCAATCCGGCTGTCGACACTGTGGTCGAGACCACATAGACCGTGCGCATCACCGGAATCACCGGGATCTCGACGCCGATTCCGGTCAGGAGAGCTGGGGCCCACGCGCCGGCCGCGTTGACCACGACCTCGGAGCGAGCCAATTCCCCAGAGCGAAGCTGGGCTCCGGTGGCCCGGTTGTCAGCGACCTCCAGGGAGGCGGCTTCATCGTCGATGTAGACAGCTCCGAGCTCGATCGCCTTGTTCCTGAATCCACGCAGGACCGCACTGGGGTCGACCGAGCCGTCCCGTCTCCCCAGGGTGCCTCCTATGAGCAGCTCGGACCCAAACGCCGGGTAGGCCGCAGCGACGGCCCCCATGTCCAGCCACTCCACCTCGCAGGAGAGGCCTCGCTGCAATTCGAGGCCGACGCGTGCCTCTTCCCGCCCCGACTCGTCGACCATGAAGAGATTGCCCTGGTGCCGGGCCCCGACCTCGGGGCGATAGGTGGGAGTCGCCATATCGTCGGCGAACGTCTCGAGGACCTCCAAGGTGTACTGGGAGATCCGAACGTTCTCTTCGAGGTTGAACTGGACTCGGACGTTGCCATCGGAGAGCACAGTCGAGGCGCGTTGATAGCTGGCGTCCTTCTCGATGACGCCGACCGTCAGGGACGGGTCGGCGCTCATGAGGTGGTAGGCAGTGGCGGAGCCCATTACCCCACCACCCACGATCAAGACGTCATATGACATAGGCCCAGGCTAAAGCCCGCGACGACCGTGTCCGTGCCCGTGGGCGAAGTATGGTCGGCTCGTGGAATTCGTCTTAGTTCACGGGGCTTATCACGGCTCCTGGTGCTGGGACCTGGTTCAGACCGAGCTTGTCTCGCGGGGCCATCGGGTGGTGACGATGGACCTTCCAATTGGAGACCCGGATTCCGATCTATGCGCCTACCGGGACACCGTGCTCGAAGCGGCGAGTGGGCTGGAAGCTCCGGTTGTGGTCGGTCATTCGATGGCAGGCGCTGTCATTCCTTTGGTTGCCGAAAGCCGCGCAGTCACCAGCCTGGTATTTCTCTCCGCATTCCTGCCATCACCTGGGACCAGTCTCAACGAGCTCCGCGCCGCCGAACCACTTGAGAAGTATCGGCTTTCCACAGTTGAGTTCGAGGACTTGGGAGATCAGGTGTGGATGGTTGGAACGGCCACCGCCCGTGAGCTCTTCTTTCATGATGTTCCCAAGGATCTCGCCCGATGGGCCGAGAAGCTCTTGCGACCCCAGTGCTACCGCGTATTCGACGAAGCTTCGCCCCTGAGGGCATGGCCCGATGTCCGCTCTGCCTACGTTCTGTGCACCGAGGATCGGGCTCTCAACCCCGATTGGAGCAGATCGGCGGCACAGCACAGGCTCGGCGTGACGCCCATTGAGTTGAGTGGTGGGCATTCACCGTTCCTGAGCAGGCCGGCCCAGTTGGCTGCAGCCCTGCTGGCAGCGACCTAATTGCGCTCCACAGGTCCGTGTATGACCCCTCACGCACCCAATTACAGGAGTTGGTCCAGGCTCAAACCTCTGCCGGTGCGGTCTCCCGGGTGCCGCCCACCGAGGCTTCGCGCTTCGAGTAGGCGATAGCGATCAGGAGAACGATCAGCGAAACACCGGCGATCGAAAGCCGGGCGGTCGTGTTGTCCCGGAGCGCGATCACTGCTGGGAGCAACAGCAGTGAAACCAGGTTCATCACCTTTATCAAGGGGTTGAGGGCCGGGCCGGCGGTGTCCTTGAAGGGATCCCCGACCGTATCGCCGATCACCGCCGCGGTGTGGCTGTCGGAGCCTTTGCCGCCGTAGTGGCCGTCTTCGATGTACTTCTTGGCGTTGTCCCAGGCACCGCCCG
>DATDJH010000154.1:0-2775 GCA_036520635.1 Acidimicrobiia bacterium | reverse complement strand
GAATGCGGAGAACACGTCGTCGAGAAGCGAGACCAGCTCCTGAGGAGTCATTCCAGCCGACATAGGTGTGAATCCAGCGACGTCGGCGAAGAGAATCGATGCCGATTCGAAGCTGTCGGCGATCGTCTCCGACGAAGTCTTGAGGCGGTCTGCGACGTCATCGGGCAGAACGTTGCGAAGCAGGGCATCGGACTGGTCGAGCAAGATCGCTCGCTGGCGCACGTAATAGAACAGCACCCCGTAAACGAAGAGGACGACAGCCAAAAGGTTGAAAGTTGCGATGTATTCGCCCTCGGGCAGGGTCTCGATTGGCTCGACCCTCGTCGCCAGAATTGCTGCCAGCACGTTGACCACCAGGAAGAAGACCAGCCAGACGTTGGCCCTCCAATCGCCGAAAATGGCAACGGTCCCCACCAGCGCTACCAGACCCCACAAGGGGTTGACGCCCGATTCGAGCAGGCCACCAAACACCACGACCAACCCGGCCGAAATCAAGATGTTCTCGAAGGCGATGAGATGCATGACTCCGGGATAGGTCCGGGGCCACAGCCACATGGCGAACAGGGTTGCCAGGCTGATGACCAGTGAGAAAGCGTTGAGCGTCGCCGCCACCGGCGCCTCGAAACTGAGTAGTTGGTAGACCGAGATTGCGAGCGACAGCACGGACACCCAGAGGGCACCCGTGAGCAGACGCTTGGTCCTGACGGTTTCAAGGCTGTCGGCAGGAACGACCGCGATCGAAACCGCGCGGTCGATGAGCAACGGCAGACGCCGGGCAGGACGACGGACCGACCCAACTCCAGGGTCCATCTCACTCCATTTCGACACGGCGGACACTACCGACTGCGCCGAGGGCTAGAGGAAGGCAAGCAGTCCGTCGAGCGGTAAGGGAACATGCTGGAGATCGAGCGCCTCGACGAGGAACCGGGCGTAGTTGATCTTCCGGCCGGAACGAGTTCCCATGAAGCGCCGCAGCTGAGCCTCGTGGCTCCGGTCCCGTTGCGCAGGTTGTCTCTGGAGAATTCGAAAAGACCCAAGCTCGCCGTGGACCTCGATGACGTCCTCGACCGCGTCCACACCCAAGCATCGGATCAACTCGTCTTCGAGGTCCGAGACGCAAACGAAGAATCCCAGCGACTCCATATCGGATCGGGTCAGATCGGTGCCGAGACCGGCACGCTCCAGACCACGCCTGAAGTCCCCCTCCTCCCCGATGTCGCACAGACCCGCCAAACGGACGTCGAGCCCTGATGGCCCATACCGGTCGAGGAAGTGAGCGATGTTGGTGGCGCCGCCCATCGCCGTAACCGAAACTCCCTCCGCTTCGAGATCACGACCGCAACGTTCAGCGAGTGTCTCCACGGCCACCTGATCACTGGTGCCCTCCACGAGAACCACAGTTCTCAGGGATTGCTCGTTGCTGTCCATCGTGGGCAAGCTTCGCATCCTGGCACTACAGGCCCGGGTGATTTCGACGCCACCTTGCCCACCAGGGCGAAAGTCGCGGACCTGGTCGTAGCCTCCTGGCATCTTGTTCCAATACGGCGCCCTCCTTCTCCTTGTCGGACCCTTGCTCCTGATCGCGGCCCGGATCCGGCCCAATCGGACGCAGCCGGGCTTCATCCTCGGACTGGTGGTTGTCGTGGTCGGAGGACTGGCTCTGGTGTCACATATGACGAATCAGGTGGCGAGGGACTATCTGGCCTTCCCGTTGGGGGTCTTCGGCGGGCTGACCCTCGGCGCGATCATCTGGCGAATGCGTTCGAAATGGTCCAGCAGAAGGGTGGAAGTGGCGGCCGCCATCTACATCGTCGCGTTTGTGACTGTGAGCTTCAGCCTTGATTGGTTCGATCCCCGAGGGGTCGTCCCGAGCGCCATCCTCGCCATGATCGCCCTGTTGCGCCGTACGACCAACGACTTGGACCGACCGCCTGAGGCCGATCCAATCTCGGCCAATGCCGCCGTTGTCTTCCTGATGGTGGCCGCAATCGTCTTGCTCTTGCTCGGCTACGCACCCTCGGGGGGGGATCAGCTCTAGACAGGGCCTCACCCCACGACGGCGAAAGCACGAACCGGGAAGCTCCCCATTTCTCGAACCGGGGAGGGGACCGCGAAGAATCGAAACTCCTGATCGACGAGCTGGCCCAATCGGGTGAGGTGCTCCACGATCGGAATCCCCGCCTCGAGCAGACCCGTGTGCGCCGGGCGGCCACCGCCCCGGGTGTCGTCGATATTCACCGAATCGATTCCTACCAGCGCTGTCCCACCGGCTACCAGGGCGTCCACCAGCCCGGCGGAGACAAACGGGTGCGACGGATCCCCATATCCGTCGGTGCGCCAGTGGCGATCCCATCCGGTGGAGAAGAGGACCGCCTTCCCAGCCACATCGACGTCGTAGAGGACCTCGGCGACGAGCTCCGGACCCGCGTTCTGGACAAGAATCCCCGCCAGATCAGCCACCTTTTCCAGGGGAAGATCGGCGAGGTCGAACCCGCTTTCGAAACGGTGGAACGGGGTGTCGAGGTAGGTGCCGGTGTTGGCGATCATGTCGATCCGACCGATGTTGAACTCGGTCCCCAGGTCATAACGACCCCGCGAGTCGGCCCGTGACATGTAGTCGGAAATAACCGGGCCCGGCATCCCGGGATAGGTGATCATCCCGGCCTCGATGGGGTGGGAGAGATCGACAAGACGCGGCATGATGTCGACCACACTACGTCCCCGCATGAATCTGATGACAGGCCTGAGCCCGTCGTTCTTTCGGGGGCGATTGGT
>DATDJH010000153.1:0-19480 GCA_036520635.1 Acidimicrobiia bacterium | reverse complement strand
GCGACATACTCCTCGGTGTACTGCTCCCAAAGTGCGACCGAGTTGGCGTCGAGGACGGGCCTCCGCAGGTCGGGGGTGAGGACCTGATCGACCGTGTCCGGATGGTTGGCTGCAATCCAGTCGGTCACCGTGTCCCAAATTTCATCGAATTGGGCGATCTCACCGGTGTGGACCAAACCCGTTATTTCATCGTCCGCCACCAGGATCTCAATGAAGCCTGAGATCGGAGAATGCGACAGCGCTCGCGTCCAGTCGTTCTCACTCACGTAGTCACAACGGACCAGGGTGCCGCCAGGCCCGGTGGAGGCTTCGGCGCAGGTGCCGATGTCCCATCTCCAGTTGGAGGCGCGAAGCCAGTCGAAGTAGAGCCGGTACTGGTCGATCGTCTCGATGAAGCCATCGCTGATCGGCACGTCGGGGGCGAACAGCGCCTCGATGGTGTCGGCGTCGAGGTTGTCCCTGGCTTCCATGAAAGCGTTGGCCACCGAAACGGGGCTCCCCTCCCCATCGCCGATCCGAAGGGCGATCCCCAGCGCCAGCGCTCCGACCGCGGCCAGGCCTGCGGCGACCCAGACCCGCGGCCTCTTGCTAGTGCCGGCCCTCGGCTCGTCGGTTCCGACGTCGATCATCTCGAAACGTTAGGGCCGATTCAAGGGGCGGAGCACACCCCTTCTATCGGCGCCCGGCCCTCCGTACGGTCGACTCCATGTACGCGGCCACCACGTCGGTTGAGTAGGATAAGTTTTATGAAACCTACTCAAGCAACTAAGTCAGGCCATATCCGGGCAGCCGTCTACACAAGGATCTCGAAGGACCAGAGCAACGGTCTCGGGGTCGCCCGCCAGGAGACTCTGTGCCGCAAGCTGGCCGAGGAGAAGGGCTGGGAGGTGGCGGCGGTGTATACCGACAACGACATCTCGGCCTACAACGGCGCACCGCGCCCCGCTTACGCCCGGATGCTCGAGGACCTCCAGGCCGGGACCGTGAATGCCGTGATATGCGTCGACCTCGACCGGCTCACCCGCCGTCCCTCCGAGATCGAGGAGTTCATCACCCTTGCCGATCAGACCGGGGCCCACCTGGCCAACGTCTCGGGAGACCTAGACCTCAGCTCGTCAGATGGCAGGTTTCGGGCACGGATCATGGGAGCCGTCGCGCGCCAAGAGTCCGAGAAGAAGTCGGAGCGGATCATCCGAGCCAACGACCAGCGGAGGGCAAGGGGAGCCCCTCATCTTGGAGGGGTCCGTCCGTATGGATACCTCCCGGCCCGCGCGACCGATGGCACGCCCACCTTCAGAATCGTCGAGGACGAGGCCACGCGCATCCGCAACGCGATCGATGACCACCTCGCCGGGAAGAGCCTGAACCAGATCGCCCGGGAGTGGAACCAGGCCGGGACCAGAACCACCAAGGGCGGCGTGTTCTCTGCGACCACGGTGCGCCGGGTGCTGGCGAGTCCGGTCTGCGCTGGTCTGCTCAAGCTCGACAGAGAGACGATGGCGGGGAACTGGCCGGCGATCATCGACCGGGCCACCCATGAGGCGATCCGCCAGAAGACCGAAGCCCGAAAGGGCCAGGGCCAGGGTGGAGGCCGACCGCCCAAGAAACTCCTCACCGGCCTGGTGCGCTGTGCCAATTGCGGTGCTCCCCTCTACTGGCGAGTCAGCATCCGACGGGAGGGGGCTTATGTCCACGTCGCCAAACCCGAGACCGGACCCTGTGTCACTCCCGGTCTGTCGATCAATGCCGAGAGCCTGGAGGCCCAGGTCGCGGCTGGAGTGCTCTCACGCCTCGACACACCCGAGGTCCGCTCAGAGATGAACCGACCACTGGCCGATCCCACCGCGGCCTTCCTGGAGCAATCTGAGGCCGCACTGTCCACCCTCACCCACGACCGATACGTGCGCGGGATCGTCTCAGAGCGCAACTACCTGGAAGCCGCCGAAGCTCTCCGGGTGAAGATCGCCACTCTCCAGATGGAGCTCGCCGCACCGCTGCCCGAGTTGCCGAAGGGAGACCCGGCCACTTTGTGGGATGGAGCCACACTCGAGGAGCGTCACCGGATCGTGGGAACAATGGTCTCTGGGATCACGGTGAGCGAGGGGAAGTCCGGGGATTACGACCCGGAGCGGATCTCGATCACCTGGCGGTAGCTGCTCTGGCTGACGAGTCCTCGCTACCCCTGGCGGGTCCGACCAGGGCTGGTACAGAAGTCGAGGACGTACCTCATGGATCGGCTCAGACCAAAAGGGCGAGAGGGGCGGGAGTTGAGCAACCGCCCCTCTCTGTCGGGACTCGGGTTGAACCCTGCGCGGTATTCCCCCCGATGCGCAGCAGCACGCTGTGCGCTTTCCGTCGAGGATCAACACCCGTGATGTCCGGGTCATCGACGGCGTCCCAATGCTCAAACGATCAGCCGCGCCTCCTCCAGCGTCCGATAGGCGAATGCGCCGTGCTTCTCGATCCAGGCGCCGTGCTTCTTGGGATCCTCGGGGCCTGCGTATGGGCTGCCGTCCGGATACCGGGGGAGGAGCGCCAGGTCGATGTACCGCTGCTCCAGGGGACGAGTGACCGCGGGGAACACGTAGCCCTCGGTGATCCACCCGAAGCTCCGATCCCATCCCTCGTCCATCCCGTAGGTGAGGACGTGCCAGGCCCAGGAGGCCTGCCTCCAGGTGTGGAACTCGGACTGGCCCCGCATCTTGAGCTCGGCCCGATCGATGCGTGTCTTGGCCGAGGGGTGCTTCCCCTCGACGTCGGCGTGCGACTTCTCTATGACCTCGACACAGAGGCGATGGGCCTCGGGGTTCATGGTGCTCACCAGCTTCTCGACCCTGACCTCGAAGTGCCACAGCGCCTTGTGCGGGTCGGACCGATCCAGGGCCTCGTCGCAGTCCCTCTCTGTGCGGCCCCTGACCCCGAGGAACTTGGGTCGACGCCAGGTGACCGGGGCCGGGAGGTACTCGCCATCCCCGTCGTAGACCACCGCGGGGCGGAGCCTCGACCCACAGACCAGGCAGACGTCAGCGGAGAGCTGGACGAGCGGCTTGCTCTCGGTGGTTGATCGCACCGACATGAGGCCACCATAACCCTCGTCTGTGACGTCGTAAACCCAGCCGTTTCCCTCTCCGAAAAGCGGGCTTGACCAGGACAAATGGCGCAAAGGGCCGTTAGGTAACCCGACCACCCCTGGTACAATGGGATATGGATAAGCGAACAAATAGCAAGAGAAAAGCGGTCCTCTACTCCCGGGTCTCCACCGAGGACCAGGCTGGCTCCGGCCTCGGTCTGGCTGACCAGCGAGAGAAGCTCGAGGCCGAGGCCACCCGTCACCGCTGGGAGTTCACCCACTTCACCGACACCGGCTCCGGTCGCACTCTCCACCACCGGCCAGACATCACCACCGCCCTCGACCTCCTCGACGGTGGGGAGTACGACGTCCTCGCCGTGGCCAAGCTCGATCGGGTCTCCCGATCGGTTGCCGACTTCGCCACCATCCTCGAACGAGCGCAGCGAAACGGCTGGGCCTTCGTTGCCCTCGACCTCGGGGTGGACACCACCACTCCCACCGGGGAGCTGATCGCGGGGATCCTGATGACCGTGGCTCAGTGGGAGCGCCGGGTGATCTCAGAGCGAACTACCGCGGCTCTCCACCAGGCGAAGGCGCGGGGAGTCCAACTCGGCCGCAAACCCAACCTGCCTCCGGAGGTGGTGATCCGGATCATCACCGAGCGTCGAAGTGGCGCCACCCTCCAGGCGATCTGTGACGGTCTCGCCGGTGACGGGATCCCCACCAGCCAGGGCGGCATCTGGCGACCGGCCACCGTCCGCAAGCTGGTCATGGCTTACGGGTCGTGAACGATCCGCTGGCCTTCATCTCATCCGTGACCTGGACGTTTGCCTCCACGATGCCCTGGGCGCCCCATGAGTACATCGTCCGCCATCGGGTCGATCGCCAGGGCTTCGACGAGCTCGCCCTCCACATCAGGCTCCATGGCCGGCTCGGTCGATGGGGGTCGAAGCTCCACTGGTACTGGACCCTCGACGATTGGAAGTACTGGTCAATGGGGTGGCCCCTTCACGAGACGATCATCATCAACCGCGCCAGGGTCTCCGCTGACGACACCCGCTACCTCATCGACGGGAACCTGATCGCCGCAGATCGGGAAATCCTCGACACCTGGTGCGACTTCACCGAGTGCCCTGCCTGTCTGAGCCGGGAGGGGATCACCGCTGAGTGGGAAGCACTCGACCTCTTGGGGTACGAGTCCCGGCTGGTGGGCCTGGTCTGCCCGGCCTGTGGGCACCGGATGCTCTGAGAGGCCGCAGGATCGCTCAGACGGGGGAAAGCGTGCCAAACGTGGCACAGATACCGAACCGGCCCAGGTTTGGGCCAGTAAGGGCAATTGCGGGGCGCTCAGTTGTGCCAGGGGTGGTCGGACCCGATCAGATCGAGGGTGAGGACGAGGCCCCTTGAGGATGGTCGAGGGTGGGTCCCGACCGAGGCCCCGCCGCCACCCTGACCCCGGGGGGCATGAGTTGGTTCCCCAAGGTCTCCCGGTCAGCTTACGGGTAGATCCCCAGAGTTATATCGGCTCCGATTTGCTAGCAACCAGGGAGCTATCTCTGCCCCACATGGATCGGCTCCACGGCGGTTGCCAGCCGTGGTGAGGTCGAGTAAGATGGACTGATAAGGGAGACAGTCTCCCTGCTGCGCACAGGATCACGTCTCAGTCACCGAGGGCGCCTGTCTCCGCGTTGGGTAAACGTCACGCTGGCGGTTGCGGCACCAGCACCTACCGAAAGGTGGTGCACGTGTGCCCAAGCCATTCACTCCTCCCCCGATCGATGAGGATCTGCTGACTATCGAGCAGCTGGCGTCCCTCCTCGACACCACGCCCAACTCGATCTACGTCCAGAGAAACCGCGGCCTACCTCCAGGATCGCTCGGGGTGGTCTTCCGCAATCGGCTGTGGTGGAGGGCCCGGGACGTCCAGCGCTGGCTCGACGAATCCCTTGCCGCGTCCTTCGACGAGGCCTGGGAGAAGCGCAACCAGCGGAAGCCCGAGCCGATCGTGACCGAGGCCCGTCGCCTTGCCGATGCGAGGAGGGCCGGCGATGTCGAGTGACGGCCCATCAGACGAGGCCCTGCGTCGAGCAGCGGTCGTTCTGAGGGAGATCGCCCTTCGACTCGCCACCGAGCAAGAGGAGGAACCCGATGTCGAGTAACGACTTCAGCCGCATGACCACCCCCGAGCTCACCCGACGTCGAAGGTCGTTGGAGAGGGAGTTCCAGCGAGTGCGGAAGGTCTTTCCTCCCGATATCGCCCGCCTCGAGGAGATCGTGGCCGAGACCAAGGCCGTCGCCACCGAGCAGATCAAGCGGGCCAACCAGCAACAGCCCACGGGCCGGATCCGCGGGTTCCGCCCACCCTGGGCCGGAAAAAAGAAAGACGACCTCTCACAATGAGAGGCCGTCCTTCGCGACTGGGTGTCGACCGAGCCAACTCATGGGAGGTGACTCATTGACTCAATTTAGCGATGACCATCGACATGTCCGGTCTCCCATTCGCTGGCTTCGCGACCAGTGGGACCTGGCGGCGACGACACGCTTCGAGGACATGCGGGCCCAAGAGCCATCCGAGGACGAGGTCCTCAGCCTGCCTTGGCGGTGTCGGATCGGTCTCGTCGATGTGGTCCTGAATCGCATCGAGACCCAACTGGAGGCGGATCCCTTGGCGATCGCCAGCATCCTCCTCACCTACTTCGGCAATGCGATGGGATCGAAGCCCCATGTCCAGATCGGCCCCCAGGCACACGGGGGAAACGTATATACGGTCCTGGTCGGAGATTCGAGCAGCGGTCGAAAAGGTGAGGCGGCCCGGGCGGTGTCGAGGATCTTCGAGCACGCCGATCCGTATTGGGCTGCCAATTGCATCCAGGGCGGATTCGCCTCGGGGGAAGCGGTCATCGCCGCCCTGGCTGAATCAGCAGACCCTCGACGTCTGGTGCTTGAGCATGAGCAGGCAGCCACCCTGGCGCGCGCCGGACGCGAGGGATCGATCCTCTCGGCGGTGCTCCGCAATGGGTTCGACGGCGGCCCTCTCGAAAACCGACGGGCAGGCGGGATGGTGGTGGCGAAGGGTCATCACGTCTCCTCGGTGGGGATGATCACACCGGAGGAGCTGGGCCGCTCACTGACCACGGTCGAGGCATCCAATGGCTATGGCTCTCGCCATCTCTGGCTGAGGGTCCAACGTCAGCGCCGGCTTCCCTTTGGTGGGGATATCCCCGACGTCGCCTGGGCATCACTGGGTGACGAGGTGGGTGCCTGTCTCGAAGAAGCCCGTCGGGTCGATGTCCTGGAGTGGACTGACGATGGTCGGAGCCTCTGGAAGGACCTCTATGCCAGGACCCCGGACGTGTTCGGGTTGGCGCGAGCTCTTCTCTCTCGACGGGAGACGATCATGCTTCGCCTGGCGATCATCTACGCCCTCTCTGATGGGCGGCGTCGGATTGATGTCGATCACGTGATCGCAGCCAGCGCCCTCTGGGAGCGCTCGGTGTCATCGGTGAAGACGATCTGGCAGCAATCGACCGGCGACCCGTTGGCGGATGCGGTCCTGGTCGAGCTTCGACACCGGTCCTTGACCCAGACCGAAGTCCGCCAGGTGCTGGGTCACAACTATTCGGCCGCTCGTATTCAGGACATCGTCGATGTGTTGCTCGGGACCGGGCTGGTCGATCTCACCGAGAGGAAGACCGCTGGCCGACCCGCCCAGGTCCTCTCCTACCGGGAGCCGTCCCCTGAGGACTTTCCTCCCATAAGTCCCTTTTCTCCCAATGAGGAAGAGAAGAGGCATCGATGAGGGAAGTCCCAGCATCCCCCCTGGAGGGCTTTCCTCCCAAAACTCCCTTAAGTCCCGTTAAGGAAATGAGAGATGGAGAGGAGAAAGAGCCTCCCTCGGAGTCTCTCGCGGGGTCTCTCTCAGAACCTCTCCCAGAGGGAGATATGGGAGATAGGGGAGAAAAGGCTTCCTCTCTCGAGGACCGTGACCGGGCCCGGGAGCAATCCCCGGCTGAATTCACCCCCATCGACGTTCTTCACTCCGAAGGAGCATCGACATGAGCGAGCTCTTCCAATGCGACTACTGCGGACGGCTCCGTCCTCTCAACGACGCCGTGCTCGCCTGGGCGGAGGACGCCGATCGCGAGACCAAGGACGGTGACTCGGTCTTCACCGTCGAAGTCACCTGCGGTCCGTCCTGCGCCGAGAAGGTCAACGCGATCCGCGTGCGGCGGTGAGCGACAACTGAGCGACCCTTTTGGTATACGAAGGCCGGATACCTAACGCTCAGTTGGGATAAAAGCCCAGGTCTAAGTCCCTTTTCTTGTGCTTCAGGATGTCAGCGGTTTCCCTTGGCGCGGTTGTGGGTGACGCAGAGCATCTCGCAGTTGTCAAGCACAGTGGAGCGTGTGGGGTCAAACTCGCCGCATTTGCGCTCGCGGGGAAACCCGTTTCCGCGCATACGGCGGTCGTAGCCTGAATCGACAGTGAGCGCGATCTCGAAGCCCGTGGGCGTCATCTTGGTCGGAATGCTCTGCGTGGTGTTCGGAGCAATCATCGCGATTATCGCCCTTGGGCTCGGCCTTGGGAACTTCTTCGTCTTCTTAGACCCCCAGCCGACCTGGTTGCTGGTGCTGAGCTGCGCCTTCGGCCTGGTAGTCGCTTACCTCGCGACCAGGGTCGGCCTCGGCCTCCTGCGTGATCCACCAACAGGCAGGAAGTCCAGCGGGATCGCCATGTGGGTTGGCATTCCGATTGTGTGGCTGACAAGTGTCGGCCTCAACCTTCTGATCTCCCAAGGTCAGGACGATGTGGGCGCATGGTTCCCGGCGGGCATGTTCGGAGTGTTATGGACTGCAGTCCTGGTTGCCGCAGGCCTCTACATGCGATCGCGAGGCGTGCGCGCCTACTTCGACGAGGCCACTCCAAAGCTCTAATCGAGCGCAGCGAAGGGCCGAGAGAGGATGGCCGTCACTCACGCTCAAACTTTGTCAAGCACAGTTGAGCGGGTTGCGGGGAATGATCAGCAGCGACGGGTTAGAAGCCAGCGTCCGGCGGGCCGGCGTTTCGTTGCTATCGATGGATGTCACACCGGCTGCGAGACCATCGCGCCGCGATTCCTCAGTACCAGCCAAACCAGGTAGGCACCGATGCAGGCGCAGATCAAACCGACAGCGATCGAGAGGGTGGGATCGCCGGGTCCGTAACACCCGAATACCTCGTCATACCCCGCTCCGGGCTCTGGGTGATTGGGCACGCCCCCTTCCTTAAAGCAAATCGAGGCATTCCAGGTCAGGAAGTAACCACCGAAGAACGCCAGCAGGATGCCAAGAAGCGAGATGACGCGGGTCCGGACCCCAAATCCACCTTTCAGCAACCAGCGCACGAAGTCGAAAAGGACTAGTGGTGTGATCACTAGCGAGGCGAGGAAAACGATGGGGACCCAAGGGGCAGTCAGCGAACCGGACCCGTCATCCAAGAGCAAACCCCTTGTCTGCTCGAACCAAGCCAGCAACGCGAAACCGCCGAACAGCAAGCCCAGCCCGAGATAGAGCCACCTTCGGATTCTGATCAGATGAGGGTACGCCTGGTCTGCCATCCATTTGCGCAAGGGGTGCCGAGAAAACTTGTCAAGCACGGTGGCGCTCGTTGGGGGAGAGGCCCGACCGGTGGAGGTCCAGGCACACGTCGGGCGTCAGATCGAGGCTTTCAAGCTCTCCGGGCTGCCCGACACCGCCCTTCGGGAAGCAAAGGACCGGGTGCGGGCCGCGGTGCTTTCCGCCGGAATTCGCTTCCCCAATCGGACGGTGACCGTGAACCTCGCTCCGGCCGACCTCCCGAAATCGGGAACCGACTACGACCTTCCGATCGCACTCGGCATCCTCGCCGCAAGTCGAGAGATCCCAAGCCTGCAACGGGCTGTGGTGGTGGGCGAGTTGGCGCTGGACGGAGCGGTCCGGGCCGGATCGAATGCCCTCGGAGCAGGGGTGCTGAGCGCCAGCCAGGGTGTTCCCTGTCTCGTGGCCTCGTCGGTGGCGGCTGAAGCGGCAGCCATACCTGGGGCCAGGGTGTACGGCGTCTCCACCCTGGCCGACGCCGTCGACATGCTTCGTGATGGCCTCGAGGGCAGGGCTCCGGCAACTCCGGATGAACCGAGGCGGCACGATGAAGCCCTGCCTGACATGTCCGAAATCAGAGGCCAGATGGTGGCGAGACGCGCTCTGGAGGTAGCCGCTGCTGGTGGGCACCACCTTCTGTTCCACGGCCCTCCCGGGTCGGGCAAGACCATGCTCGCCCGCCGGATGATCGGGATCCTTCCCCGGCTTGAGATCGCCGAGGCCATCGAAACTGCGATGCTCTGGGCGGCCGCAGGGCGACGCCGCGGGCTCGACACCACTCCTCCGTTTCGCTCGCCGCACCACACCGCCTCCAAGGCGGCTCTGGTAGGTGGGGGCAGCGGGAACCCCGTGCCCGGTGAGGCGTCCCTCGCCCATCACGGCGTGCTGTTCCTGGACGAGCTCGCCGAGTTCCCACGAGGTCATCTCGACACCCTCCGTCAACCACTCGAGGAAGCGGTAGTTTCTGTCGCTCGTCGCGGCATGTCTGTCGATTTTCCGGCTTCGTTTCAACTCCTGGCCGCGAGCAACCCCTGCCCTTGTGGCTTTCACGGCGATCACCGCAAGCCATGCGAGTGCCGGCCAGCGATTCGGTGGAGATACAGGTCGCGGATCTCGGGCCCACTCCTCGACCGATTCGACCTGATCGTTCATGTCGGCCGGGTCGAAGCCAACGACTACTCGGGGGACCCTGGCGAGGCCAGCATCGATGTCGCCGACCGTGTGCAAAGGGCACGCGAAATCCAGAGCTCCAGAGGGCAAATCAACCGCCGCCTCACACCATCCGCGCTTCCCGAGTCTGTTGGAGCCCGCTCCTTGGTGGCATCGGCCGTGGGGAGCGCCCTGCTCACCGCTCGTGGGGCCGACCGGGTGCGCCGGGTGGCTCGGACCATTGCCGACCTGGCGGGGGTCGAACAGGTCGAGGAGGAGCAAATGGCCGAGGCGGTCGGCCTCCGAGGCGAATGGCGCGATGACTGAGCACCGGCTCGTCAAGCCAGGCGACCCCACCTACCCGGCAGGGCTCTTCGATCTCGAAGAGCCACCCTCCCTGTACGTACTAGGGCAGACCACTACCGCTCCTGCGGTAGCCGTGGTCGGGACCAGGCGATGCACCCGCTACGGCCTGAGCCTTGCGGAGGGGTTCGGACGCGCCCTCGCCCAGGCAGGCTGGACCACTGTCAGCGGCCTTGCTCGCGGGATTGATGCCTCCGCCCACCGCGGCACCCTTGGCGGCCGTGGCGAAGCGGTCGCAGTGCTGGGGTCCGGCATCGATGTTGTCTATCCGGCCGAGAACCGGGAGCTATATCACTCGATAGTCGCTGGAGCAGGGGCGGTCATCTCTGAGTACCCACCGGGCACACCACCAGATCGATGGCGGTTTCCGGCGAGAAACCGGCTGATTGCAGCGATCGCCTCGGCGGTGGTGGTGGTCGAGGCAAGCAACAAAGGAGGTGCGTTGATCACGGCGCGTCTCGCTGCCGAGTTGGGACGCCCCGTGTTTGCGGTTCCCGGGGACGTCGACCGGGCGGCATCGGTTGGGTGCAACCTCCTGATTCGAGACGGGGCGATTCCGGCACTGGGAGTCGAAGACCTGATCGAGGAGTTGCAGTTGGTGCTGGGAAAGCCTCCAAGGTCGCCGGAGCCGGCGATTGGAGATATCCCTGCCACTGGGGTGGCCCTCGACGACCTGCCCGGGATTTGGGGTTGTGCCCCGGCTGAGGCACTCGCCCGGCTGGCGCGGATGGAGGTGGCGGGCGAAATCCGCCGTTCAGGCGACCGGGTGGTTCCGATCTGAACTGGTTCTCGCGAAATCTCGCTTTAGGATCAGAGAAGTGCATCTCCCCGACATGCCGGCGTGGGCAGCAGCCCCGGTCGACGACTATCTGGCCCGCCTCCGCGAGCAGCGCGACCTATCACCCAACACGGTGGACGCCTACCGCCGCGATCTGACCCAATTCTTCGATTACTGCGATCGAAACGGGGTCGAGCGGATTGACGACCCCCAGAGGCTTCACGCACGCCGGTATCTGGCATTTCTGGACACCCTCGGTTACTCGAGACGGTCGGCGACCCGCAAAGCATCGGCGGTGCGGTCGTTCTACAACGATGCCGGCAGACGTGGCACTGCCACCGTCAACCCGTTCGAAGGAGTGGCCAGGCCCCGTCTCGATCGACCGTTGCCCCACGCCCTACCCGCCAGGACCGTGGTGCACGCCATCGAGTCGATCGACACTTCGTCGCCGCAGGGACTCCGCGACCGCGCCGTCCTCGACACCCTCTATTCAACGGGACTCCGCATCTCGGAACTGGCCTCGTTGACGGTCGCCGACGTCAACGGAGACATGATCACGGTCGTCGGAAAGGGGAGGAAGACCCGACGGGTCCCGGTGGGCCGCCCGGCACAGGAGTCGCTGCGACGCTATGTCGATGACGGACGGCCACATCTGGCTTCCTCGGAGGCCGGACGATGGCTTTGGGTCGGTCTCAGGGGCGGTCGGCTCGACACCAGGGGCTTGCGCAAAGTGGTGAAGGACCGGATGGCCACCTTCCCCCACGCCCTACGCCACAGTTTCGCCACCCATCTGCTCGAAGGTGGCGCCGATTTGCGGGTTGTACAGGATCTCCTGGGACATACAGACCTGGCGACAACCCAGATCTACACTGCCGTGACCCGTCAGCACCTACGAGGGACTTATGACCGAAGCCACCCAAGGGCCTGAGACAAATCAGCTCGAAGCCCTATGGGGGCGCTTCAAGGCCTCGGCCGATGCCGACGCCCGCGAGCGTTTGATCCTCCATTACTCGCCCCTGGTCAAATACGTCGCCGGTCGGGTCGGCGCCGGCCTGCCCCGCTCGGTGGATCAGAACGATCTGGCCAGTTATGGCCTTTTCGGGCTGATCGATGCCATCGACAAGTTCGAGTTGGAGCGGGGTTTCAAATTCGAGACCTATGCGATCAACCGGATCAAAGGGGCGATTCTCGACGAGCTGCGGGCCCTGGACTGGGTGCCGCGCTCGGTTCGGTCCCGAGCCCGTCAGATCGAGGCGGGGATCGCCGAGATGGAGCACAGCCTGCAGCGGGCTCCCACTGACCAGGAGCTTGCGGATTTCCTCGAGATGGCCGTCGACGATCTGCAGAGTGCCCTCGCCGAGATCGGGCGCTCCGGCATCGCCGCCCTCGACGAATTCGTAGGAAACGAATCGTCGACCTCGGTTGGCGAGATGCTCGCCGACCCCACGGGGATCTCCCCTGAGATCGCTTTTCAATCCGAGGAGACCCGTCGCGGCCTCGTCGACGCAATCAATCGCCTCCCCAACCGGGAGCGGCTAGTGATCACCCTCTACTACTACGAGGGGATGACGCTGGCCGAGATCGGAGATGTGCTCGGAGTCACCGAGTCCCGTGTCTGCCAGATCCACGCCAAGACGATGATGTCGCTTCGCAACCGGCTCGGCGAGCCTTCTTGGGGTTGAGTGGCCCGGTGACCGACAGAATCCGACATCGATACCTGATCGATCTCGATGGGTGGATCATCTCCGGCACTGACCCGGCTCGAGGCGAAATCAGATCACCGTCTCTCGAGGACGCCGACGGGCTTTCCCAGCTCATGTTGGACGCCTACGTCGGAACCATCGACTACGACGGAGAGAACCTCGCCGACGCCAGGGTCGAAGTCGACGAATACTTCTCGTCGGAGCCCCTCCTCGAATGCTCGCGGGTGGTCGAAATCGGGGGCGAGCTTGCTGCCGCAGCGCTGTTGACGCTCTGGGATGGGGCGCCCCTCATCGGCTATGTCATGACCCGGTCCCTGCGCAAAGGCCAGGGCCTTGCCAGGGTGGTCCTGGTTTCGGCACTCGACTGCCTGGCACGCACTTCGAATCGGCAGGTCCACGCTTTCATTACCGAGGGCAACACCGCGTCGGAGCGCCTATTTGCCTCACTCGGTGCCGTCCTTCACGACTAACCCCGACTCGATTACCGGACGACAGGCCACGGCCTTACAATCGCCTCATCACGCACGCTCGCTGACCCTCACTGGTCGGGCGCGTCCCGAAAGAGAGTGACTCGAAAGAGTCGGGTGGCTTTCCACCGGCGGGCGGAGGTACAACCAGAAAGGAATCACTGGTGGCTGTCACCATGAAGCAACTCTTGGAGGCCGGCGTCCATTTCGGGCATCAGACCCGACGCTGGAATCCAAAAATGCGCCCCTACATATACGGGGAGCGCAACGGGATACACATCATCGACCTCCGGCAGACCCTGGAGCAGATCAACGACGCGACGGCCTACGTCAAGGACCTGGTTGCCGGCGGGGGAACGGTGCTCTTCGTGGGCACCAAGAAGCAGGCGCAAGCCGCCGTCGCCGAGCACGCCGGCCGGTCCGGTATGCCCTATGTCAACTTCAGGTGGCTTGGTGGGATGCTCACCAACTTTGCCACGATCCAGAAGCGCATCTTCTACATGCGTGAGCTGCGTCGTCTCGAAGAGAGCGGTGAGATCAACTCACTTCCCAAGAAGGAGCGTCTCAAACTGCGGCGTGAGTTGGGCAAGCTCGAGCAGAACCTCGGCGGTGTCGTCGATCTGCAGCGGGTCCCCGACGCCGTGTTCGTGATCGATGTCAATGCGGAGACCACAGCAGTGACCGAAGCCTCGAGGTTGGGCCTGCCGGTAATCGCCCTCGTCGATAGCAACTGTGATCCGGATCTGATCGAGTACGTCATTCCGGGGAACGACGACGCGATCCGGGCTGCCGATCTCATTGCTGGCGCCCTCGCCGACGCTGCCCTCGAAGGGCGGGAGCTGGCGACGGCCAAGACCGCCAAAGCAGACGACTCCGAGGAATCCTGAGGCTGAGCATGGCTGAGTTCACTGCCAAAGACATTCAGAAGCTGAGAGTCGACGCCGGGGTTGGGATGATGGACGCCAAGAAGGCCCTCGCCGACGCCGAAGGGGACTTCGACAAGGCGTTCGAGCTCCTCAGGGAGCGCGGCCAGGCCAGCACCGCCAAGCGTGCAGATCGCGAGGCGAACGAAGGGACCATCGGGACTTACATCCACCTGCAGAACGGGCGACCTGTGATGGGCGTGCTCGTCGAGCTTGCATGTGAGACCGACTTCGTGGCCAAGAGCGAAGAGTTCCGTCAGATTGCCGACGACATCGCCATGCACGTGAGTTGGGGCAACCCGTCGTGGGTGAACCGCGACGAGGCCGATCCAGCCGAGGTGGCCAAGGAGCGTGACCTGCTCGCTCGCCAGGCAGTCGCCGAAGGCAAACCCGAAGCGGTCGCCGAGAAGATCGTGGATGGAAGGCTCAACTCCTGGTACACGGACAAAGTGCTCTACGACCAGAAATTTGTGAACGCCGAGAAATTCGAAGGGACCGTTGGCGACCTTGTCTCCCAACTCGCGGCGAAGATGGGTGAGAACATCTCGGTGCGCAAGTTCGCGCGGGTAGCCGTTGGCGAGTAGGAGAGCGAAGTGACAGACAGGCCGCGACGCGTAGTCCTCAAGCTCTCCGGTGAGGCCTTTGCCGATCCGAGTGTCGGTTATGGCATCGACCCGGCGACAGTGATCCGTGTGGCCGGTGAGGTTTCAGCCGCGCACGCGACCGGGGTCCAAATCGCAGTGGTTGTCGGAGGAGGAAACATCTTCCGCGGCGTCTCCCAGGCGGCGAAGGGGATGGATCCCGCTTCGGCCGACTACATGGGGATGTTGGCCACGGTCATCAACTCGCTGGCCCTGAGGGATGCTCTCGAAAAGCAGGGCGTCCCCACCCGGGTCCAGAGTGCGATCACGATGCAGGAGCTGGCAGAGCCTTACATAAGGCTGCGGGCCATCCGTCATCTTGAAAAGGGGCGCTCCGTCATCTTTGCCGCCGGGACCGGCAACCCGTTCTTCACCACGGATACCACCGCCGCGTTGCGTGCCGTGGAGATCGGCGCCGACGTTCTGCTCAAGGCGAGCAAGGTCGACGGTATCTACGACGCCGACCCCGCCACTCATGCGGACGCCATTCGCATGGCCGAGCTCTCCTACATGGACTTCATCTCTCGTGAACTCCGGGTGATGGATACGACCGCCGTTACGATGTGCAAGGAGCACGGAGTGCCGATCGTGGTCTTCGACATGTTCGCCCCAGGCAACATCCTGAAAGCGGTCAACGGCGAGCGAATCGGCACGGTGATCCACTGAGGAGGTGAGGGCGATGATCAGCGATCTCTTGACCGAGGCCGAGCACAAGATGGAGATGGCAATTGATCATGTCGCTGCCGAGTTCTCCACGGTGAGGACCGGTCGAGCCAACCCCCAGCTCCTGCAACGGATCTATGTCGACTACTACGGGACTCCCACCCCGTTGCAGCAATTGGCATCCATCGCAGTGCCTGAGCCCAGGCTTCTCGTCGTGAACCCCTTCGATCGATCGACCGTTTCCGATATCGAACGGGCGATCCAGCAGTCCGATCTCGGGCTCAATCCGACCAACGACGGTTCGGTGATTCGGATCGCATTCCCCCCGCTAACCGAGGAACGGCGTCGGGACCTCATCAAAGTCGTGAAGCACATGGCCGAGGAAGGAAGGGTCGCAGTCCGTAACATTCGGCGTCACTCGAAGACCGACATGGAGGCGATGCATGGAGAGATCTCGGACGATGACATTCGCCGAGGTGAGGATGGGCTCCAGAAACTCACCGATCGTTTCGTGGTGAAAATCGACCACCTTCTCGCCAACAAGGAAGGGGAATTGCTCGAGGTATGAGCGACCGGACCGACAGCGAGCAGGAGAAGGGTTTCCGGCGGCCTTGGGAGTCTGAAGATTCCGAGGGTGGGGTAGATGCCGACGCCGACGTGTTCACCCTTCCCGAACCTGAGCCCACTGCTGCGAGTGACGTCGATCTCACCGACTGGGAGGCGATGACCGCAGAAACCGGCGCCCTGGACGAGTACACCGCCGAGGACTACGCGGCTGCCACCACTGAGGAGTATCGGGGCCTCGCCGAAGAGGTGAGCCGGGCCGCCGGAGAAGAATGGGAGCAGCAAGCGGTGGCGGCCTCGATGCCTGGCGTCGACAGCGGGCTGGTCGGCTTCGAGGATGTGACCGGGGCCACGGCCGACAGTGAAGAGGACTACGAGGCCCGAGAGCAGGCGGCGAGCTCAGACCTCGCGATGAGGGCCGGCTCGGCGGTCGTCATCTTCGGGCTGTTCCTGGGAAGTCTGTTTCTGGGCGGCTGGTGGTTCACCGCCTTCGTGATCCTGGTGATGGTGGTTGCCGCCGGCGAGTTCTACGCCACCGTCCGACACGATGGATACCGCCCGCTGTCGCTGTTCGGTCTCCTGGGAGTGATTTTGATGGGGATCGGTGCGCATGCCTCAGGTGTCACCGCCATAGGCGGGTGGGCGGCCGTGATCGCGGCAGGATCGGTCCTGTTCTTTTCCCTGTCACCCCGGCGCCAGCCGCTGGAGGATGCGGCGGTGACGGTCGGTGCCATGGCGTGGGTTGGCCTCCTCTCGTTTGCAATCCTGATCGCTGCCGGGCCCCGTCCGCTCGAGTACATCCTGTTCACGGTGCTGCTGGTCGCCGCCAACGACACCGGCGCCTATTTCGTAGGGAGAGCATTCGGACGGCGGAAGCTGGCGCCAGTGATCTCTCCCCAGAAGACGGTCGAAGGCTTCTTCGGAGGCCTGATCGCCGGGCTGGTCGTGGCTTCGATCCTGGTCACCTTCCCGGGATGGGAGGACATCGGCCTCGCCAAGGGATTGGTGGCTGCCGCACTCGTCGGAATCGTTGCACCCATCGGGGACGCTGCGGAGTCGATGATCAAGCGAGCTCTGGACGTCAAGGACATGGGCTCGGTCATGCCCGGACATGGGGGGATACTCGACCGCATCGACTCCTTCTTGTTTGCGGTTCCCGCGATTTACTTCCTGTTCCGGGGTTTCGGGCTTCTGTGACCCGGCCGGTGGTCGTCCTCGGGGCGACCGGCTCCATTGGCTCCCAAACGTTGGAGGTCGCGGACATTCTCGGGTTCGAGGTCGCCGGTCTGGCGGCGCGTGAGCCCTCCTCCGAATTGCTCCAGCTCGCAGTTCGCTATCCAAATGCATCGATCGCCGTTGCCGGCGGGTCTGGCGACGACCGGAAGAGCTTTGAGCACGACCTGGGGCGCCCGGTCATGTTCGACAACGATGCGGTGACCGAGCTGGCGCGAACCCCTGGGTCGATCGTGGTCAACGGGATTGTGGGCGCCGCGGGCCTTCGCGCCACGGTGGCCGGGCTTGAAGCCGGCAATCGGGTCGCACTCGCCAACAAGGAGAGCATGGTGGCCGGCGGAGCGGTGGTGAAGACCGCACTGGCTAGCCACGGCGGGGAGTTGATCCCGGTCGACAGCGAGCACTCAGCTCTGATGCAATGCCTGGCCGGCGAGAGCCCTGAATCGGTGGCGCGGCTCATGCTCACTGCCTCGGGCGGGCCGTTCCGGGGGCGTGATCGCGACTCGCTTGCGGATGTCACCCCTGAGGAGGCGTTGCGTCATCCGACGTGGGACATGGGCCGACGGATCTCGATCGACTCCGCAACGCTCTTCAACAAGGGCCTGGAGGTCATCGAGGCCCACTATCTCTTCGACATCGCGTTCGAATCGATCGATGTGGTGGTCCACCCCCAATCGATCCTCCACTCCGCGGTGGAATTCGTCGATGGCTCGTGGAAGGGCCATTTCGGCCGTCCCGATATGAGGATTCCGATCCAATACGCGCTCACCGCCCCGGACCGGGCACCGACACCTGTTCAGCCTTTCTCGATGGCCGGCCTCTCCTTGACTTTCGAGGAGCCGGATCGAGTCACCTTCCCTGCCATCGATATTGCATTTGCCGCCGGATCCCAAGGCGGGTCGAGCCCAGCGGTGCTCAATGCCGCCGACGAGGTGGCCGTCGAGGCATTTCTCCAGCGGCGTCTTGGCTTCCTCGGCATAGCCGAGGTGGTGGCCCGGACCCTGGAAGCGGTCCCCTGGCGAGAGGTGGCCGACGTCGATGCGGTCCTCTCGGCCGACGTCGAGGCTCGGGCCACAGCGGCCGGATTCATTGCGGGTGCTTGCTGACTAAACGGTCGGCCCGGGTAGCGTGTCACCGTGCTCGGAGGGTTGGCAGCAGCCATCGCAATCATCGTGTTTGTCACCGCCCACGAGGCGGGGCACTTCTTCGCGGCCAAGGCCGTCGGGATGAAAACCACCCAGTTCTTCTTCGGGTTCGGCCCCAAGATCTGGTCGACCCAACGGGGTGAGACCGAGTACGGGGTGAAATGGATCCCGCTCGGCGGCTATGTGCGGATCGTCGGCATGAACCCCCTTGAAGAAGTCGAGCCCG
Organism: Acidimicrobiia bacterium; assembly: GCA_036520635.1. GTDB lineage: Bacteria > Actinomycetota > Acidimicrobiia > Spongiisociales > ZC4RG35 > JALYNX01. The sequence goes on along the minus strand of DATDJH010000153.1, from coordinate 940 downwards.
GCGATGTCGGCAGGACTTACCGCGAGAAGAAGTTCTGGGAGAAGAGCATCGTGGTGCTCGCCGGCGTTGCGATGAATTTCCTGATCGCCTTCGTCATCTTCTACGGGATTGCCGTCGTCAACGGGGTCAATGAGATCCAACCGACCGTGGACGAAGTCATCGCCACTGCCAAGGTCGGTGACGACACCGTCTCCACCCCGGCGGCAGAGGCGGGTTTGGAGAGCGGCGACGTCATCGTCGCCATTGGCCCCCACCAAATCGATGAATGGGAGGACGTGCCGCCGGCACTCGATTCGGTCGGCGGCGGTCCGACGACAGTCACAGTTGAACGAGACGGTGAGACCCTCATACTCGATGTCGACATGATCGAGCTGGAGAAGGATGATGGCTCAGGCACCACCGGGTTCCTCGGTGTCAGGCCCCTGATCGAGAATCAGGACATTGGTCCGATCGCAGCCATCGGGGTGGCCGGCCAACAGCTGTGGGATGGGATCGGCTTCACTTTCAAAGCCCTCGGTGACATGCTCAAGCCATCGAGCCTGGCCCAGTACATCGGCGTTTTTGGTGGTGGCGAGGTCGACGACGAGATCCGGCCGGTGAGCCCGATCGGCATCGTCAACATCGGAACTCAGGCCCCATCGACCGGCGCCTTCCTCGGCATCCTGGCCTTCGTCAACGTGATTCTGGCCACCATCAACCTGCTTCCCCTCTTCCCGCTCGATGGCGGCCACTTCGCGGTGGCGGTCTACGAGAAACTCACGGGTAGGGAGGCAAACGTGCGTCGGCTGGCCCCGGTGGCGGCCGCCGTCATCGCCATTTTCGCTTTCCTCGGTTTCGTGGCGATCATCCTCGACATCGTCGATCCGATCTCGTTGTCTTGAGCACCCGATGACCCCCCGCCGGATCACCCGCCAACTCCATGTGGGCAAGGTTGCGGTAG
>DATDJH010000152.1:0-4206 GCA_036520635.1 Acidimicrobiia bacterium | reverse complement strand
CTCAGAGAATGGCTGTTGCCACTGCGAGGAAGCCGGCGAATCCCACGAGATCGGTGAAGGTCGTGAGGAACAGGTTCGATCCCAGCGCCGGATCGAAACCGAGTCTCCGCAGGGTCAACGGGATCGCGGCACCGGACAGACCGGCCAGGATCAGGTTTGCCCAAGAGGCGAGCAGCATCGCCATACCCACTTTGAGTGGGTCAGGGCCCCCTTGCATCGACTGAAGCGTGAACCCCAACACCCCGGCGAGGAGACCGATCACCAACCCGTTGAATAGGCCGACGGTGGTCTCACGGGTGAGGACCCGTCGCACATCGCCGCTTTGGATGTCGTTAGTGGTTAATCCCCTGATGACCACGGCAAGCGTCTGGGCGCCGGAGTCTCCACCGATCCTGGCCACCAAGGGCATGAGAGCCGCGAGGACCACAAAGGCACCGATGATGTCGTTGAACTGGGCGACGGCGAACACGACTGTCGACGAGATGAGAACGTCGAAGGCGATCCAGGGAAGTCGGTGTCGGATGGACCTCCGAATCGGAAGGTAGACCGAGTCCTCGGCAGTGGTACCCACCGCAATCGCGAAGTCCTCTGAGGCCTCCTCCTGCACGGCCTCTAGAACCGCCTCGGTCGTGACCATGCCCAGGAGTCGGTTGTCATCGTCAACAACAGGAATTCCGAAGAGGTGATAGCGCTGCACGAGGTCGGCGACTTCGGCGCGGTCGGTGTTGGCGGACACCACGACTGGCTGGTCGACCATTGCCTTGTCGAGCCCGTCTCCTGGTCGGTAGAAGACGAGATCGCGGAACGAGACCACTCCGAGCAGCCTCGTGTCATCGTCAACCACGTAGACGTAGGAAAGGTCTTCGAACTCCTCGTGGAGATTCCGGATCCGCTCCATGGCCTCACCCACGGTGAGCCCGATGGGGAGAGCCGCTATGTCGGTGGTCATCAGGCCACCGGCGGACTCGGGATGGTGACCAAGGAGATCGCGAACCTCGTTGGCGAAATCGTCGTCTGCCGCGGCTAGGAGCCGCTCAATCACCTCCGGATCGAAGGCGGCGATGAGGTCTGCGGCCTGGTCCGGCGCCATCTCCTCGAGGACGTCGACCGCTTCGGACTCAGGCAGGACTCCAAGCAGGCTGGCCGCCAGGTCGTCGCGCAATTCCTCGAAGAGGTCGGCCGCGTGGCCGGCGTTGAGGTCGGCGATCAATCCTCCAGCGGCCTCTTCGCCCAGGGCCTCCAGAATGTCGGCCGCGTCCCCTGGGCTCACTTCGGCGACTGTCGACCAATCGGTGGCGTGGTCGGCGATGTACTCCTCGGCCCGTCGAGGCTCTTTGATGGCAAGTGATCGCAGCCATCTGGCCAGGTCGCGCGGGGTGCGCACAGCCCGCCTCACCCATCCAGGAGACGCGCTGGTCTGGGGCTCGGTCATGGTCGGCTCTCCACGCAACCGCGGGCGCTCTCTCGCGCTTGAAACCAGCGGATCGTCATCAAATTCTCCTCGGCGAACAGGGGCGCTGCCACCCCCACCGAGAAGATCAGGCCGTGATGTCGAAGGCCCGACTTCGGAGGGAGACAGCACCCATAGGTCTCGGACTGTCAGCGGTCACGGACCGCAACCTCCTTGTAGACAGATCAGAATGACGCGTCATAGACGCGCTTGCCCATCATGCTAGTTGCCACTGGGTGCCAGGCCATAGGCGAGATGGCCTCCTGTCGAGTCAGCCTTCGAAGGGCCGCACCGCCTTGATGACGACCTTGAATTCCCCGCCGGGCGCTTCGTAGGAGACCTCGTCACCCACCGATGCCCCGAGGAGAGCTCCTCCGAGCGGGCTGGTGGGAGAGGCCAGCATCATGCCCGCCACCTTGTTCTCCTGAGGGGCGACGAAACATTCGAACTCGTCACCATCACGATCGACGACGGTGACAACGCTCCCGACTTCGACCTTTCCGGTGTCCTCCACGGCCCGGACTTCGGCGGTGTTGAGGAGATGCTCCAACTTGCGAATCCGGGCTTCCATCATGCCCTGGTCGTTCTTGGCCGCGTCATAGTCGGCGTTCTCACGAATATCACCGTGTGAGCGCGCCTCGGCAATCCGCTCTTCTATCTCCTTGCGGCCATCCGTCTTGAGCGTTTCCAGCTCATCCAGGATCTTGTCGCGGGCAGCAGGTGTGAGAAAGGTTGGTTGGTCAGCCATCGAGGCAGAGAGGCTAACCCCGCACGCGACAAATCAAGACCGGAGACCGGTCGCATCCGACAAAGGTGCCGCCGTGATCTAACTTCTTGATGTGGACGATCGACAACGTCTCGAGGCCATCGCCGATGCTCTCTCGATTCCTCGCGCCGAGCGCCACATCTTTCTGTGTGCGGACCAGACCACTCCCAAGTGTGCGCCTCGAGAGGAGACCAACCTGTTGTGGGCTCATCTCAAGAGTCGTCTCAAGACGGAGGGCCTGACTTCGGCCCCACCTCCCTGGTCCGGGAAGCCGGAGGCGGAAGCCACCCCCGCTGAGCCGGGTGAGGGTCGGGTCCTCAGGAACAAGGTCGATTGCCTCAGGGTCTGTGAGCAAGGCGCGATCTGCGTCGTTTACCCCGAAGGCACCTGGTACGCGGGGCTCGATATCGCCAAGCTCGACCGGATCATCGACGAGCACCTGATTGGTGGCACGCCGGTCGAGGAATTGGTGTTCGCGATAGGAGGACTCGGTCAATGAAGTTGCTTCGCCGCTTCTTCTTCGGGTTCCTGCTCTGGCGGTTGTTCGGACCGGTCTTGAGCCCACGCTTCCGGTCTCCCCAGGAGCATCCATGGCGACACGTGGGTCACACCGTGTTCGTAGGCGACCAGGAGTTCTTGGTGAGAGATCTCGGCCCGGACGACGCGCCACCGCTGCTTCTCATCCATGGTCTTGCCGGCTCCTCGCTCGCCGAGTGGTATCGGATCGCACCGGCGCTGGCGGAGAAGTACCGGGTGATCATGGTCGATCATCGAAGTCATGGGCTGGCCCCTCTGGCGCGGGATCGGTTCGACGTCGACGAGATTGCCGACGACATGGCCGGTGTGCTGGATGCGTTGAACATCGGCATCGTCTCGCTGGTCGGTTACTCGATGGGAGGGACGATCGCTCAGTCGTTCGCCCATCGCTATCCGGCCCGGGTGCAGCGGCTTGTCCTCATCGCCACCTTCACCCATCATCCCGAGCCGATGCGAACCTTCCGGGTGTTCGGTGTCGTGGTCGCCAGGGCATGGGAGCGCCTCACCGGCCTTGGCACTGCCGAGGTGCGGACCGGCTACCTATTGGCGACCGGGGCGGTTGAGCAACGGCATGCCCGCTGGCTTTGGGAGGAGACCCATCGCCGGGACACCGACGCCGGAGCACAGGCCAGCCTGGCCTTGCTTCGCTTTGACTCCCGCCCCTGGATCGGCCGGATCGAGGCCGAAACACTGGTGATGATTCCCACTCAGGATCAACTGGTGCCCCCGGCCTGGCAGTACCAATTGGGGGCTGCGCTTCGCGACCCGAAGCTCGTGGAGTTGGTTGGTGTCCGTCACGAGGCACCGTGGACTCACGCCGAGCGCCTCGTCGACGAGATAGCCCTTTTCGTGGGTTAGGTCACAAGTCACAGGTCCTAAGTCTCAGGCAGAGAATTCTGGCCTGAGACCTGTGACCTGCGACTTGGGACCTCATTGGTCGAATCGGCATTCCGCCCGGATCGATCTACCTTTTGCGGATGCGACGTCTACTCCTGGCGACGATGGTCGCGGCCCTGGTCATCGCCTGCGGCGACACCGCAACCACGACCACAACTGCCGTTCCTGCCGCTACCACCACAACCACGGCTCAGCCGGTGACGACCACTACCGAGGAGGGGGCCACCAGCACTGTCCCGAACACCACGACAACCATTCGCGAGGCAGATGTCACGGTGACCGGCGGTGTCGTCGATGGGCCGGACACCTTTGAGTATGCGCTCGGTGACCAGGTCGACATCGTGGTGCTCACCGATGTCGCCGACGAGATTCACGTTCACGGCTACGACCTCATGTTCGACGCCGAGCCCGGGGTTCCGGTCGAGATCTCATTCGAGGCCGACGCCCAAGGCATCTTCGAAGTCGAGCTCGAAGGCAGTGAACTCAAGCTGTTCGAGATCCAAGTCACCCCCTGATGAGACGTCGCGCCGGCGTCGTCGGCGGGGCTCTGCTCCTG
>DATDJH010000151.1:0-2460 GCA_036520635.1 Acidimicrobiia bacterium | reverse complement strand
CGGATACACCGCCACCCCGTCGAAGAGCAGTGCCTTGGCCTCCGTTTCTTCGACAAAGGCGACCAGCCGATCACGCAGGTATCCGTGCCATGCTCGCCCGGCGACCCAGGGCTGGTCGTAGCTCGGGCAGTACTCACCGTTGATCCCAAGGCCGGTGGCCAGAGGCAAGCCCACAGAGAGCGAGAACAACGTTGGCGAGTGCTCGGAGCCTATGGCAAGAGCGATCGCAGCCTGGCGGGTGAGATGGCCCATCCCCGTCCCATTGCTGGTTGCCAGCACAACCTTCGTCATGCTTTAGCGGCGTCCTCGATGGTCTTGCTCGCAGCCTCGAGCCGTTGTCGGTAGGAGGCCACCGCCTTGAGCATTGGGTCTGGCGCGACCGCTCCCAGGTGTCCGACTAGATCAATCAGTCGCCCACTGCTGATCTCGTCAGACCGGATGAGGTAATCACCCATTTCCACCGAATCGGCGAAGTCCCGCAGCTTGGGCCGGTATTCGATTGACACGAAAGGCCTCCCGGCGGCGGCAGCCAGGACGCATGCGTGAAGGCGCTCGCCGACCACGATGGACGCTGAGGCGATGGTCTCGAGGCTCTCCTGAACGCTCAGATACCCGGCCACGTATTTGGTTGCGCTGTTGCCGAGCATGTCCTTGATCAGGAGGATCGGCCGATCGTCAGTGGGGTGACAGGACAGCAGAGTCACCTCGCGACCCTCACCCTCCCAGACCCGGATCGCGGCGGCCAGCTCGGTGTAGACGGCTTGATCGGATTCGCCCCAGAGCTCACCGTTGGTCCAAGCGGGGGCGACCAACATTGAGCCGGGGATGTCGCTGGCTGTGACCGGTTCGAGAGCAAGTGCCGGGTCGCCGCAGATCTCGAATGCGCCCTTGTACCCCCAGCCCTGAAGAGTTTCAGCAGATCGTGGCCCGCGAATCCCGACGTAGGCACATGTCCCCAACCACCGCAGCCATTCCGTTGGATCCTCGGTGAGCCCCCAGAACCCTGGGCTGGCGACACCAGTCCCGTACACCGCTCGCTCGATACGGGGCGAGTCGCGCTCGATCAGCCATTTCAAATACTGGTTTCGATTTATGAGAGTGCCTCCGCCGAGCAGCAAGAGGTCCTTCGCCTCGCCCCTGACGTCGACGTCACCCCAAGAGAGCAGGTCACGGGTGGCGTCGAGCATGGCTTCATCACCCAGATTGTCTTTGCCCACCCAGCCCACGTAACGAATGCCCGGGATCCGGTCGGCAGTGACCGGCGCCTTCTCGCGGATGGGCCGTGGTGGGCGGAGTCTGTGCTTGACCAGGCGAAGACCCGTCTGGAGCGCGGGCCCTGCCCCGAGTTGAGTGGCTTCGAAGAGCTGACGTGACTGGCTCTTGGCAAATGAGAAACCGGGGGGTCGCTCGGTCCGCGATGCCCCGGGCAGGGCGACAAGGACCTGGGCGGTGTGGATGATTTGTGCACCGACGTGAAGGTCAGAGATCGCCACGGACGGGTCGACCTTCTGGTCGAGGAGTCTCATCAATGGGCGGCGCCGCACTGCGAACGCCAGAGGCAACTCGGTGCCCCAGTCCTCTTGCAGTTGGTGGAGATCCTCGATTCGGGAAAGGGCACCCGTCGGGGTCTCGATGCCAAAGGTCAGACCGGTTGCGGCGGGGCGATCGTCCAACCTCTTTCTGAGGTTCTGGAGCAATGACGGTCCGGGGGCGGCATACCCGTCGAGGACGACCAGGTATTCGCCTCGCGACGTGTTGATGGCAGATTCCAGATCCTCGACAAACGAGATCCGCCGCTCACCCTCAGCCGCTCCTGCGAAGGGATCATGTGAAGCGCCGTCCGCAAGAAACACGAGTTCGAAGTCGGGCAGGGTCTGGCCGATCATCGAGCGCCACCAGGACTTGGCGGCTGCCTCGGGGATGTCATGGACCAGAATCGAGAACTTGGGAACTTCGGGCGGAGGCTCAGGCATGCCCTTTCGGTAGAACCGCTGAGGAACGAGACTCGCCAGCAGCCCCCGATTGAGCTCGCGGGCCTGCTGTCTTCCTTCCTCGCCGCCTGCCGTGTCCGAGTCGACCTGGTGATAGATCCGTGCTGTCTCGTCGGCGACGAAGGTCGCTCCGGCTTGCCACAGACGCCAGCCAAATTCGGAATCTTCACTGCCCCACCAGCGGAATCTGGCATCGAACCCGCCGGTCGACTCGAAAAGGGAGGTGGCGAGGGAGACGTTCGAGGAGACAAATGCCCGATAGCCCTCATCGGTGCTCTGAAGGCGGGAAGTGCGGCGGGTGAGCACCGACCTGAAATCGGCGCGGTCCTCGAATGGCTGTGCGCCGAGGTCGACAGCTGCCGTTTCGAGTTGTTCGGCACTCAGGCCGGTCGAGCTGAGATGCACCCTTCCCCCGATAACCACCGATTTGGGATCGTCGACATGCCAGGCGGCGTGTTTCGATACGAAG
>DATDJH010000150.1:0-2086 GCA_036520635.1 Acidimicrobiia bacterium | reverse complement strand
TAGCGGACCACTACGGAGACGGCCGAGGCCAGTATGCACAAGACGAGGATCAGCACCAGGGTGACGCCGGGTGCACCCTCACGGAACGACCCCAACGCCTCGATTCCCAGTGGGTTCACATATTCCCATTCCTGGAAAACGCCCGGGAGGAAGAGTTCGGTGACACCGAGGATGGCGATGGTGCCACCTAGCAACCAGGCGACCGGCCGCCAGCGGGGCGAGGGGAGATGCCCGTCCGGGAACAGCAATAGGAGGAAGCCGATGAGGCCGACGCCGGGCACCCACAATGGATAGGCCAGTGCAGCGATCAGGTCGGGTCTGGCCAGAGCCCCCGGGTTCACCGACTCGTAAATGAGTAGGCCGTCGAGGAGAATCCACACCGACCACGCCCCACTGAAGCCCAGGCAGATCCATGCCACCGGGTTGCCCGGCCGATGAACGGCGATGATGACGCCGACCACGGTGAACGCAACGATCCAGACGGTGAATCCGATAGTGTCTCCCAGGTCGGCCAACTCCCATGACTCGATCCTGGTGTAGACGAACACCGTGGCGATGTAGATCAACGCGATGACAACGGCGACGCCGATCGCCGCGCGCCGGGCGATGGACTGGTCCACAGCCAAAACCTAGGCCGCGGTCGTTCCGAGAGCGTTACGGCCTGGTCCCTTGCGACCGTTACCCTTAACCGCCAAATGACCCGATCCGTCCCCGAAAAACCTGCTCTCGAAGGACTCGAGGCGAAGTGGATGGACCGGTGGAGGGTCGACGACACCTATCGATTCGACCGCTCCAAGACCCGCGGCGAGATTTTCTCCATCGACACCCCGCCCCCGACCGTCTCCGGCTCGTTGCATATGGGGTCGGTGTTCGGATACGTCCAAACCGACGCCATCGCCCGTTACCAGCGGATGAAGGGGATGGAGGTCTTCTATCCGATGGGTTGGGACGACAACGGCCTCCCCACCGAGCGTCGAGTTCAGAACTATTACGGGGTCCGATGTGACCCGACCCTCCACTACGACCCCGACTTCACCCCGCCCACCGAGCCGCCTGACCCGCCGGTATCGATTAGCCGGCGCAACTTCATCGATCTCTGTCACGGGCTAACCGCCGAGGACGAAAAGGTCTTCGAGGATCTGTGGCGCACTCTCGGCCTATCGGTGGATTGGGCTCAGAGCTACGCCACCATCGACGAGACCTCGCAACGAACCAGCCAGAAGGCTTTTCTCCGCAATCTCAAGCGTGGGGAGGCCTATTCCCAAGAGGCGCCGGTGCTTTGGGACGTCGATTTCAAATCGGCTGTAGCTCAGGCTGAATTGGAGGACCGGGAACGGCCCGGGGCCTATCACCGGATCGCGTTTCATCGGTCGGGTGGGATCCCGCTCTACATCGAGACCACCCGACCCGAGCTGGTTTGTGCCTGCGTGGCCCTGGTGGCTCATCCCGACGACCAGCGATATGCCGAACTGGTTGGCAAGACGGTGACCTCGCCGCTGTTTGGGGTCGAGTTGCCGGTGGTGGCCCATGAGCTGGCCGATCCTGAAAAGGGTTCCGGGATCGCCATGATCTGCACCTGGGGCGACACCACCGATGTGACCTGGTGGCGCGAGCTCGACCTGCCGACCAGGTCGGTAATCCAGCAGAGTGGGCGGCTCCAGGAGGAGGTGCCGGAGTGGATCGATTCCGAGGGGGGACGCGCTGCCTATGCGGAGATCGCCGGGCTCTACCCCAACCAGGCCCAGCGCAAGATGGCGGAGTTACTGACGGAAGCGGGGGATCTCGACGGCGAGCCGCGGCCGATCACCCACCCGGTGAAGTTCTTCGAGAAGGGCGACCGACCTCTGGAGATCATCTCCAGCCGGCAGTGGTACATCCGAAACGGCGGGCGGGATGACGAACTGCGCCAGGCGCTCCTGAAAAGGGGTGATGAGCTGGATTGGGTTCCGGATTTCATGGGGGTGCGCTTCAAACATTGGGTGGAAGGTCTCAACGGTGACTGGCTGATCTCGCGGCAAAGGTTCTTCGGGGTGTCGGTCCCGGTCTGGTATCCGATCGACAGTGCCGGTGAGCTCGACTTCGAGCA
>DATDJH010000149.1:0-6764 GCA_036520635.1 Acidimicrobiia bacterium | reverse complement strand
TCCCGCCTTATCGACACCAACGTCGATCCCTCCGGCCAGGAAATCTCACGAATGGCGCGACTATCGGCGATCGAGCCTGGAGGCACCCTGAACTCGTAGTAACCCGCGCCCGCACCAGTGCGCTGGGCGAGCCGAGCTCGGTGCAGTTCGACGTCGGTGGCTGCGGTCAAAGCATCGTGATAAGCGCGGACCGCGTCTTCCCTTCTGAAGATCCCGACCAACTGGGCGGGGTCGTCCTCAGCCACGACGGGGAGCCTTCCGACGCCTAGAGCTGCCATTCGCTCCAGGGCTCTCGAGACTCTCGTCGACGCCGTGACCGTGGCGGGGCGCGATGTCATCGCGTCGCCGACTTGGCTGCTGTCCGAGTCCTCGCCGAACCGGGCGATGTCGGAGATGGTGATGATCCCCACCAGACTGCCGTTGTCGACCACCGGAGCTCCATGAGATTGGGCCTCACGCAGCCTCCTCTCCAAGACAGTCAGGGTGTCGGCGGGCGAGGCCACCACCGCAGGACGCGTCATCACTGCGCCCACATCAATCGTGTCGAGCACATCGACTTCTCCAGTTCGACGGACACTGATTCCCATCGCCTTCAAAGCCATCGAATAAATGGACTCAGGGTGAAAACGCTCGGCGAGGAATGTGGCCAGGGTGGCCGTGAGCATCAAGGGCAAGATCAACTGGTAGTCCCGGGCCCCGGTCACCTCGAAAACCAAGAGAATCGCGGTGAGGGGCGCCCTTCCCACCACCGCGAACATCGCCGCCATCCCGACGACCGCAAATGCCCCACTGCTGAGATCGGAGAATCCCCATACCGGCGCCAATAAGAGGGCGAAGCCGCTCCCGAGGGCCGAGCCCATGAACAGTGACGGCATGAAGGCCCCACCGGACGCGCCCGAATTGAGCGTCAAAGCGTTCGCCACCGCCTTGACCAGAGCCAATGCGATCAGCACCCACCAGACATCGGAGACCTCGCCGCGAAGCATCTGATTGGTCACTGCCTGTCCGGTGCCGAACACCCGGGGCTCGAGGAAGATGAGGCCGGCGACCAACAGACCACTCGCAATCGGGCGGAGCAGGCCAAGGGATCGATCACGGGCCCTCACGAAGCGCTCCAGCCCACCAACGAGCCGGAGAAAGCCGATCCCTACCGCCACCACCAGAATCGCCAACCCCGCATAGAGGAACAGCTCGAGGGGGCTACCCAGCCGGTAACTCCCACCCGCGATGGCCAGCTCCGAGCCGACCAGGATTTGCGTGGTGATCGCGGCAGTCACCGAGGCGATGACGATGGCCGACATGTGACGGGCAGCAAACGAGGAAAGGATCACCTCGAGGGCGAAGAGCATTCCGGCGATCGGCGCATTGAATGTCGCACCGATCCCAGCTCCGGCGCCTGCCGCCACTAGCGACCGAACCTGATCCTCGCCGAGGTTGAACCGCTTCGAGATCACCGAACCGATAGCAGCCCCAATCTGAACGATCGGGCCCTCTCGACCGGCCGATCCACCCATTCCCACAGTGGCCGCGGTGGCCAGAATCTTCAGGGGGATCACGCGAGCCCGCATTTGTCCACCCTGGACTTCCAGTGCAGCGACGGCCTGGGGCACACCATCCCCACTCACCTCAGGCGCGAACCGCTTGGCGATCAGCCACGCCACGAAGAAGCCCGTGGGAACGGTAAGGAAGATCCAGGCCTTTCCATCGTCGATGGCAAGCGGCAGCAGCGATTCCTGGATCCATCGGACTAAGACCACCAAAGCAGCCGCCCCGAGACCTGCGCCCACGCCAACCAGAGCCGAGATCGCCAAGAATCCACCCATCTGGCGCTCGGCGAGGACACCCACTGCCGGCAGCTTGCGAAGACTGTCGAGTGGACTACTCACCGAGCGCAGGGTACCGACACAACCACGAAATCCCGACCGTCGGTCCAAAATGGTGAACATGGCCTTCCGCTCCCACGTGACCAGGGCACTCGATCCGAGATCGCCCTCCAATGTCGCCATAAGTGGGCTCACCCTGCTCGCGGCCGCCACGGGCGGGGTCATCGCCTTGACGGCGGATCGAACTCTCTGGCTACCGATCCTCGCCGCTGGCGCGACCTTCACCTCCTGGGGTCTGGGGCGGGAACTCGACCCGGATCACCAAGCCACCGGGCTTCTGGCGGCGGTTGCCGCTGGCGCTCTCGCCCTGCTCGGGTTCGACATCAGCATCCTGGTCACCGCTGCGGCCCTTCTGGCCGCCCGCCTCGTCGTCGAGACCACCGGCCGGCGCCCGCTTCCGGGCGACCTGACTGCGATGGTGGTCGTCGCCAGCGCTGTCTCGTTCACTGCCCTGGGATGGGTCTTCGGTTTCGGACTGGCAATCGCCATCTATCTCGACGACCGGATGGCCGACTTTCACAAAAACCAGGCAACGCTCGCAGCGATCGGTGCTGCAGTCGGCGCTTCACTGGTAGCCACACTTACTGATGCGTTTCCCCAGGCACTCCCTCCGATTCGAGCACCGCTCACCCTGGCCTTGGGAATCCTCGCCCTCATTGCAGTCCTTCGGGACCCGATGGATCCGGTCTCGCTCGTGGACTCGCGGAAGAAGACCCTGCTTCGAGCCGACCGTCTGCACGCGGCTCGCACCTTGATCGGGCTGCTCGCCTTCTTCGGCTCCCTGGTCGCGAGCGGCGACATCACCGCGGAGGTCACGGTTGCCCTCACCCTGGCGCTGGCCCTGGGGTCGGAGGAGCTGGGACGGCTGCGCCGTCGGAGCCGGTAAGTTTCACCGCATGTGTAGATCGATCAAGGTTCTAAGGGAAGGCTCAGTCGCCGCACCGCCCGAGGAAATCGAGGCCGCGGCGCGCCAGTTCGTGCGGAAGATCTCGGGCTTCTCCAAACCGGCCGCCCACAACTTCGAGGCGTTCGAGGAAGCGGTCCATGAGATCGCACACGTGTCACAACATCTGTTGGAGTCTTTGGAGATAAGAGGGGCCCGCAGCGCATAGAGGCCATCGCTTACCCCGTACGCCCCTACTCCAGCAGGGTCCCCCACCCAATACTCGCGGCGTTCATCAGCGCACGGTGGCCAGCCGCCACATCCTGGGCTGCCACCCCCACACTCTTGAACACAGTCACGTCGGAGCTGGACTCGGGACTGGACCCGGCCAACAAGTCACGAAGGGTGGTGTCAGGTTGGCGGTGGGCCTGGATCAAGTCCCCGGCCTCGGAGGCTGCGGCCTCCAGGTCGTCAACGACCACGTAGGCGCGGTTGAGCAGATCAGGCGGCAGTTCGGCCATGCGAGGTGTAAAAGCGCCTACTGCATTCACATGAGTCGACGGTCGAATCAGCGATGGGTCGAACAGGGGAGAGCTCGCAGGTGTGGCACAGGAGATCACATCCGCCTCGGCGACCGCGTTGTCGGCATAGGTGACGGCCTCACCGCCCACCAGGCCGGCCAGGGCCCGCGCCTTCTCGACTGACCGCGACCAGATGAGGACTCGCTCGATCGGTCGAACCGCCCGCACCGCTTCGATCTGATCGAATGCCATGGCTCCGGCACCAAGCATCACGAGCGTCCGGGAGTCTTCACGGGCCAACAAGCGCGTAGCCAAACCGCAAACGGCACCGGTTCGAATCGCGGTTAGGGTCGGGCCGTCGACCAGGCCAACGGGGCTCCCCTCGGCGTCGAAGACGGCAACCAGACCGGCCGGATTGCCGGGAACCACCGAAACGACCTTGACGGCCATGATGTCGTCGAGCCGGCCCGGCATCACCAAGGAGTTGCCAACGAGAGTGCGAAGCGGGGTTTCCGACTTTCCGGAGAAGGCATATTCCATGGCCTCGATGGCATCGGGCATCGGCAAAGCAGCCCTGGTGTCAGCGGCGTTGAGGTATCTCATTCAGGCCAGGACGTTCTTCACCGCGACATCGATCGGCTCGCGGTCAACGCTGAAAAACTCCATCGGCACATCGGTGTCGAAGTCCATGGTCTCTCCCGTGAACGCCTGAGCCACCATGGATCCCACCGCTGGCGCGAGTTTGAAACCGTGGCCGGAAAACCCGTTGGCCACCCAGAACCCGTCGACCCCGCTGGGCCCCACCACCGGGTGAACATCCTCACGGTTCATGGTGTAGAGCCCGGCCACCCCCGAGACCTGGCCCCGTACCGCCAGCGAAGGGACCCGATGCTGAAAGGCGGCAAGCTTCATCTCGATGAAGTCGGCATCTGGCACCTTCTTGAAGTCGTCGGGATCGTCGATGACCTCTTCTTCATCCTCTTGCAGAAATGAGCCGATCAATACTTGCTGTCCACCGGACTGGGGTCGGAAATAGATGCCGGTCGAATTGTCGCCGGCAACCGGAAGCGGCCCGAGATCGGCCGGCCAGGTCGTATAGACGATTTGGGCCCGGATCGGAGAGAGCGTCCACCGAAGATCGGCGCCAGCCATCTCGCTGAGCTGGTTGCACCATGGACCGGATGCGTTGATCACCAGATCGGCCGAGATCTCAGAACCGTCGGCCAGTCGAACCCCCCTCACCCGCTCGTTTTCTTTGAGGACCGAGGTGACAGTGGAGTTGAAATCCACCTCGACTCCGAGGTGGCGCGCCGCCTCGATCAGGTCCTGGTTGGCGCCCACCGGATCGGCGTGGCCGCCATCCGTCTCGAAGAGGAAGGCATCGCCGGGCACACAGACATGGGAGTCGGGATCCTCGAAGTCCAAGCGCGCCCCACAATCGGAAAGTGCCGGGAACATCGAGCCGACCTCATCAGGGCCGATGGCTCGGGCGCTGACACCCTGGGAGACCAGCATCGCGGCATCGGCTTCGACGTCTGAAGTCGAGTGACCCATCATCCAGAGGACGCCGAGTTGTTGGAGCCCGGAACGGGGCTCGGCGAGCCCGGTGAACTCGGTCCAGTTCCCGTAGGACTCCTGGCCGTGAAATGCGAGGCGAACCACCTGAGGGTTGGAGTACTTGCATCTGATCACCGAAGAGGAGGCACCGGTCGAGCCTTCAGAAGGCCCTTTTCCCTTATCCAGGGCAATGACACTGCCGACTCCGTGACGGGCCAGCTGATAGGCGATCGAGGCGCCGATGATCCCCGATCCGACGACCACCACCTCGGCGGTGCGGGTCATTTGACGGAGACCTGGTAGTCGCCGACCCCCTCGTCCCAGGTGAGGTCGATGACTCCTTTGGTGGCTGCCGCCTTGCAGAACTGGAGGAAGCCGCCGTACCCGAACTTCTTTTCCGAGAAGTTCGCGTCTTCCTTCCGCAACTGGTTCTTGAGACCCGAAAGGACAACTGGTCCGTTCTTCGAGGCCAGCTTCTGGACGACATCGGCCAACAGGTCGAAGGCAGCCTGCTCGCTGGTGCCCTTCGATGGGAACTGAACGACCGGATCCCCCCGACCCGGTCCTTCCGAGAGCTCGATGGTGCCCTCGGACTCGAGGTGGCGGAGCAGTTCTCCAAAGGCCCTGAACCCGTAGTCGGCCTCACTGAAGGTCGAGTCCTTGCGGAGCAGCGCCCGCTTCAGAGAGGAGGCGAGCACTTCCCCACCGACCGAGCGTTGCAAACCGGCGAGGGTGGTCGTGATCAGCGACTCGAGCTCTGCGGTGCCGCTATCCGAAACCTCCTCCTCCGGTTCGGGACGGGGGCTTCCCTCGGCTCGGAGCGGTTCGACACCTTCGAGATTCTCGTAGAACAAGAATTCGTCACAGGCCGGCGGAAGCAAGGCCGATGTCGAGGCTTTGACCCCGACGCCAATCACCTTCTTGTTCAACTCGCGGAGCTTGTGAACCAGCGGGGTGAAGTCGGAGTCTCCGGTGCAGATCACGAAAGTGGTGACGTAATCGCGCTCGAAAGCGAGCTCGATGGCGTCGACCGCCATCTTGATATCGGCGGCGTTCTTGCGCGAGGCCCCCATGCGCTGGGGGATCTCGATCAGCTCGACATGGCTTCGGGTCATCTTCTGGCGGGCGTCGGCGAACATCGACCAGTCGGCATATGCCCGGCGGGCGACGACCCGGCCCCTCTCGGCAAGGGCGTTGGCGATGGGCTCGAAGTCGAACTCCATCCCGTTCAGGGCCTCACGGGCCCCGATCGCCAGGTTCTCGAAGTCGACGAACAAGGCGATGCGTTCTTCTTCCATGGGGATGAATGTAGTGCCGAAGGGGTGGAATTCCCCATGTCGGACCTCTGAGCGGCCGGAGTAGGTTGCCCACGCTGCCTAGGGAGAAGATTGACGACGCCCAGCGAACTTCGGGTGCATGGGGTATCGG
Organism: Acidimicrobiia bacterium; assembly: GCA_036520635.1. Lineage (GTDB taxonomy): Bacteria > Actinomycetota > Acidimicrobiia > Spongiisociales > ZC4RG35 > JALYNX01. The sequence goes on along the minus strand of DATDJH010000149.1, from coordinate 492 downwards.
GGACCGCACCCCGGGACATGCTCTACAGCGACCCGGTGCTGCGCGACCTACCGACCCCGGAGAACAAGTACACCCATGTCTTTGAGGAGCCTGACCGGGATGAAGGCTACGAAGTCGAAGGGTTCCATTGGGGTGGCCTCACCGCCGGGGACTGGAAGACCGTGTTCTGGATCCTGCTCGCCCCGTTCGCCCTTGCCAACGTCGCCGGATGGACCTCGAAGAGCACTAGCAAATGGGGTGTCGCCCTGGTCCGGGTCACCGCCCTGTCGCTCACGGCATTGCTCGTTTCGCAGGCGATCATCGCCTTGGTCCTTATCCCCTACCTCTGGTTTGTCAAAGAGTTCGCCTCGCTGAGCTCGGACACCGGCAACCTGGCGGCGATCGGCTTGTTCGTGGTGACGATCCTTCTGTTTCTCCTCCTGGTTCGAACGTCCACCCAATCCCACTTCACGACGCTTACGCCCAGGAAGCAGTTCTCGCTCCTGGTGACGC
>DATDJH010000148.1:0-2311 GCA_036520635.1 Acidimicrobiia bacterium | reverse complement strand
CTCCGTCGTCAGTCGGCCGATGGAGGGCCCGTGCTGGGCATCGATCACCAGGAAATCGGGTTGGAGTGCGGCCGAGATCTCGAGCATCTTCGGATCGGCGGTCACCGACCAAAGGCCGAGGATCGGTCCGGGGCCCCGCAGCAGGTCGGTCATCGGATATCTCGCTGGTCCTGAGGTCGCATCCGGCGACAGTACCCGGCCCAATCGTTGCGGACTCTTTGAACCGATGTTGAGACGTCCTTAAGAAGTTTCACGGCATTGTGATCCCACTGAGGAAAGGACGTTTCAACATGGCCACGGTTTGGATCAACTCGGATGCCTGTATGGGCGCCGGCACCTGCGCACAAGTCGCACCGGCCGTCTTCCATCAGCGGCATGACGGCATTTGGGCTGTGAAGGAGGACCCGTCTCACTTCGAGCGGACGGTCGTCTTCGACGGGCTACCCGGAGAAGGTCACGGCCCGGACGGTGCCGACGGGCGAGCCAGGGTGCCCGAGCCACTTCTGGGACTCGTGTTGGAGGCCGCCGAAGAGTGCCCTGCCGAATGCATTTTCGTGGAGGCCTGAGATGGCGGAAAACAAGAAGCTCTCCGCTTCGATCGCCCTTGGCACCCTGCTGATCCCGCTGAGCGCCTTCGCTGCCTCGGTGTTGGTCAAGGATGTCCCACCGGTCGAGTCCACCACTTCTGTTACCTCACCGGCTGTGCCTGTGGCAACCACCGGCTTTGTCGCTCAGACGGCCACGGCGGCGGATCTGCAGGCTGCCTGCGGGGTCGAGGGGTTGAGGCTCGTGCAGGCCGAAAGTGATCTTTCGATCAGCTCGATCCAGCAGGCAGCTCTCGACGCACTGAGAGAGATCTGTTTGCAGGAGGGCATGCCCTTGCCCGGGAAGCCGGTCCCCGAACCCGTGACTCGGACCGTGGTGGTGAACGCTGCACCTTCCACCAGCGTCTCCCAGAGCTCGTCGGATGACCAGAGCGAGGTCGAGCACGAGGAGGAGCACGAGGAGGAGCACGAGGAACACGAGCATGAAGAGGAGGGCGAGGATTGAGCCGGCTTTCCCCGCAGGCCATTTCGGGTATGTTCGTGCTGCTTGCTGGTCTCGTCGTTGTGTACGCAGTAGCAGCCGGGCCGAGCATCCCCGAGGCAGCGCCCCAGGCCGCGCCGGCGCCGACTGCCCCTCCGTCTGTCGAATTCCAGCCTCCACGCCTCGAAGGTATTGACCTTGCGGTGCAGCGCGTGTTGTACGCGAGTGGCAAGGCTCAAGCGGTTCGGGCCGAGGACCTCTCTGAGCTTCCACCAGAGGTTGCCCGTGTCCTCGCCACATTTGGGACCACCCTCACCATTCCGGAGATCGGATCTTCCGGGGTCTCGGTGGGTATCGGATGAGCCGTTTCGACGCTGGGCGATGGAACCGAATCCTCATTTGGACTGGTGCCGCCCTCGCCTGGGCGACCGCCCTTGTGGTCTCCAGGCTCGAGCCGGCCCGCGAGATCGCTGCCCTGCCCGATCCGGTGGCGGTACCGACAACAGATGTATCGGCAGGCGCAATCATGCCCAATCCAGCCCCCCTGGGTCTGGTCATCCTTCGTTACACCCCGGTTGATGCACCGCCGGCCGACGTCCGAACCGTGCTGGTGGAAAGACCAGCCAGTTCTTCGTCGTCTCCCGCGCCATCGGCTCAGGCGGCCCCGCAACCGGCAAGTAGCGGCTCATGATCTACATCGACTTCCGGGCGATGGGGACCAAGGTGGAGGCATGGTGTCCGAACGAATCAGCTGGGGAGGCGGTGCAGGGCTGGTTCGAGGAAGTGGAGCAGGTATGCAGCCGGTTTCGAGAAGACAGCGAGTTGAGCCAAATCAACGGGTCGAACGGTGGTCGCATCTACGTCTCGGAGACCCTCGCCAAAGTACTTCGGGCGGGCGAGCAGGCTCTTGAATTGACGGGTGGCCTCGTCGACATCGGGGTGGGCTCGAGAGTGGCCGCGTGGGGCTACGACCGGACCTTTGATCTCGTGACCTCTCTGGATCAGGCTCCTCCGAGGAGCACCGAGCCCGAGTGGAGCCTCGAGGGCAGGACTTTGACCATCTCGGCGGGCACCCAACTCGACCTGGGAGGGATCGCTAAAGGTTGGGCCTGCGACATGGCCATCGAGAAGGGTTTGGCCACGGTGGTATCGGCGGGAGGTGACATCCGCAGCATCGACACCCGCACCGTGGTGCCGATCATCGATCCCTGGGGCGCCGTGCCAGCCCGTATCTCACTGGGCAGCGGCGGTCTGGCCACCAGTTCTACGGCGCGGCGCCGTTGGA
>DATDJH010000147.1:0-3816 GCA_036520635.1 Acidimicrobiia bacterium | reverse complement strand
ATCGCCAGTGTCGTGGGCATGCTTTCAGAGCTCACGGGCACAGCTATGAGCCAGTTAGCAATCGTCGGAGGAGGCGCGCGCGTTCAGCTCCTCCAGGATCTACTCGCCGCCAGGACCGGATTGCCGGTGATCAAGGGGTCATCTGAGGCCACCGCGTTGGGCAACGCCGTGGCGCAGGGAATTGCCTTGGGGCGCTTCGACGATTTGGTCGAAGCTCGAAACTGGTTGGATACAGCGAGATGAGTGAGCGCACCTTCAACAGCCCTGAAGAGCGGCTTGGCGAGGTCCGGGATCTGATCGCGGCGCGTGGCGCGGTGCGCATCGATGAATTGGCGGCCGACTTCGGCGTCAGTGAGATGACGATTCGACGGGACCTCGACGAATTGGAGACTCTTGGGGTCGCCCGTCGGGTGCGTGGCGGGGCGATCGCTCTCGGCCCTGAGCCGTTCGCTGAGCGCCATCGTCACAACGCTCGGGCAAAGGCGAGGATCGCCGAGAAGCTGCTGCAACAGATCCCGGCCAGTGGGACAGTGGCATTCGATGCGTCGACGACCATCTATCGGCTGGCGGCGTCGCTGGAACTGGCGCGTGATCTTGTCGTGGTGACCAACGGCCTCGACGCCTTTCAATCGTTGGCGGGAAAGCCCGGGATAACCGCCGCCCTCACCGGTGGCAGCCAGGAGCCACGGACCGGGAGCCTGGTTGGCCCGATGGCCGTGCGTACCGCCCAAGAGCTCCTCTATGACCTATTCGTGTGCTCGGCTGCGGCCCTCGATGATGTGGTGGGATCGTCGGAGGCGACGCTCGCCGAGTCGGAGGTAAAGAGGGCATTCAGCCAAACGAGCAGCCGGATAGTCCTCGCCGTCGACCACACCAAGCTCGGCACCCGGGCCCAGGCGCGAATGTTCAGCCTCGAGGCCCTCGATCTCTTGGTCACGGATCTCGATCCAGACGATGCACGACTCGATGCCTACCGGCAGCAGGTGTTGCTTGCTTGAAGGGAGAAGAAGGTGAAGAGGGTCGGCTTCATTCTCAAGGTGAAAGCTGAACTGATCGAGGAGTACACGCGCCGACACCGAGAAGTCTGGCCGGAGATGCTGGAAGCCCTGAGTCGGACCGGGTGGCACAACTACTCGCTTTTCATGCGCGATGACGGGACCATGTTCGGATACTTCGAGACGCCTTCGTCCTTCGCGGACGCAATCGATGGGATGTCCACCGAAGAGGTGAACGCCCGGTGGCAGGCGGAGATGTCACCTTTCTTCGAGGGCACGGGCGGTGCCGCCGACGAGATGATGCAGGAATTGGTCGAGGTCTTCCATCTCGATTGACAGCTGTCTCAAGCCGTCCAACCTCAGTCGGTCTCTTCACCTTCCGCTGCCAGCGGGATCGTGCGGAACCATCTCCATAAGGCCAGGTCGTAGACACATTTCAGAAGTCCAGCGATCAAGAACGGCGCTCCTACCACGGTGGTAACGGTCATGCCGGCCACCAGCGGCCCGATCGGGCGCACCAGATAGCGGGCAGTGTTGGTGTACGCGGTGGCAGCGGTTCGTTCCTCCGGCGTTACGAGGAGCATCACGTACGCCTGGCGGGTAGGCACATCCATTTGGGACAGGGACGAGCGGGCAAAAAGCAGTGCCGCGGCCACCCCGAGGCTGGGTGCGAAGGCGACCGAGGCCAGTAACAGGTTGGAGGGGAGGTGGGTAAACACCATGGTGTTGAGCAGTCCCCAACGCCGGGCGAGCAGGGGCGCAGCCAGAAACGACAGCGTCTGGATCACCCCGATGGCGGCGAAGATCAGCCCAACAGTGCCCGTGCTCGCTCCGTATCTGTCGATGAGCCAGAAGGCGATAAAGGTCTGAACAATGAATCCTCCGGCGAAGGCATCCAGGCCAAACAGCCCGGCGAGAGCGGTGACAGTTCTTCGGGAAGGCCCAAGTGGCACTGGCTTACTGTGCTCCTTGGTCACTTCAACGGCGGGGCTCAGCCGTCGGGCCACGAGCACCCCGGTCAAGGCGATTGGGATCAACATGAGGAACCACATCCGGTCGGGTACGTCGCTATTCGAGATTGTCCGTACTAGTTGGGGGAGACCTGCGGAGAGGGCTCCGAGTGAGCCGGCTGCCGTGGCAATTGCGTTGTACCAACCAAATCCGGTGGCAAGAGCATTGCGATCGAGGCGTCCGGACAACATCGACAGTTCGAGGGTCGTGAACGGTCCCGATTCGATCACCTCGGCAGAGAGGGCGCCCGTGAGGGCAACCAACACCAGTACCCATAGCGGCGCAGCACTGGCGAAGGCGAGCCCGGCGATCCCAAGGGCCAGATAGAGCAGCTGGTAGCTCCGTCGACGGCCGAAGCCGTCGGCCCATCGTCCGATGGAGAGTTGGGCGATGACCGTTCCGGCCACCAAGGCGCCCAGCACCAACCCGATGTTGGCTGCGGAGAGCCCTCGTTCGGCAAGGGTCGAGGCAAGGAGCACCGAGCCAAGCCCGTATCCGAAGGCACGAACCGCCTGGGAAACGAGGACCAGTCGAACGTCAGGCTGGATGGACATGTGGCAACGCCCTCAACGATGGGTCGTCACGTTGGGTGCTTCGTAAGGAAGTTCCCGATGGCGGCACGTGGGTTGTCCCGGATCTCAGGTCCATGTGTGAATGCGGCGATCTTGTACTCGACCTCCATCAGACGGTGGGCCGTCTCCTTGCTCATTGCGAAGTCGGTGCAGAACGATGCAATCGACCACCGCATGCCGAGAACGTTGAAGATCGAGTCGCCGGCGATCAAGACCCCGGTTGGCTCGTGGAGAAAGGCGACGTGACCGGGGGAGTGCCCAGGGGTGTGGACCACCCGGAGACCGCCGTTTACGGGCAGCACTTGACCGTCCGTCAGACGCTCGCCGACAGGGACCGCTTCGAAGCCCCCGCCGCCCATCCGATTGAACAACCTTCCCAGCAACAGCGACGTGTCGCGTGGCGGGGACTTGCCCGTCATCAGATATTCGGCATCTGCCTCGTGTATCCCCATTGCGCGACCTGTGTTTCGTGAGATTTCCGCTGCACCACCGGCATGGTCGGGATGGGCGTGGGTGAGCAGGATTCTGGTGACCTCGCTTGGCCCTGAGCCGATTGTCTCCAGTGCGGCGAGCACCTTTGTTGCCGACGACTTGAGACCGAAGTCGACCAGGGTGATCTGGCCGTCGTCGTCACGAAACGCGAACCCGTTCACCCAATCACCGACCAGCGGGATCCGCCACACACCAGGCGCCAGCTCCACTACTGGCCGTCGTGCCATGACCTGAGCCTAGGGATGGAGACGGGAGGCTCTGGCGTGTCGGGGCTTGACGTGCCGTCGGTCGTGACATATAGTGAACCAAATGGTTCAGTATCAGGTTCTGGATCGGACGTTCTCGGCTCTTGCCGATGCGACCCGCCGCGACATCCTCGACCGCCTGGGGCGGGGACCGGCCTCGATCAGTGAGCTGGCTGAGCCATTCGGGATGACGCTCACCGGCCTGAAGAAGCACGTGTCGATCCTCGAGGAGGCTGCCCTTGTCACTACCGAGAAGGTCGGGCGGACACGGCTGTGCAGTCTCGGCCCCGAGCGGCTGGAGGATGCGGTGAGCTGGATTGAGATGTACCGGCGTCATTGGGAGCGCCGAATCGATGGTCTTGAGGCCTATCTGGAGACCAAGAAAGGAGACAAGAAATGAATTACGAGCTCAGAGTGGAACGGTTGATCGCAGCGACACCCGAGGAGGTGTTCGAGGCCTATACCGATCCAGTCGCACAACAGGCTTGGTTCACGATCCTC
>DATDJH010000146.1:0-18843 GCA_036520635.1 Acidimicrobiia bacterium | reverse complement strand
TCAGGGAGCGAGCAGGAAGGCGGGGAGCATGACGGCGAACGTGACTTCGATCGCCAAGATGAGGGCTGCGGCGCGTGACCGCGCCGAGCGGATCAAAGTCAACAACCGCACCGCCACCACCTTGTTGGTCCTTGTCGTCGTACTCGTCGTGATCGGGCTCGGCGCCACCCAATCTGCTTCATCGGCAGTTGCCATCGAAGAGGCCCAGGATCGCTTCTACTTCTTCAAACGCCAGCTGGTCGGTGTGGGGATCGGGACAGCCGCCTTGCTCATAGCGAGTCGCGTGCCGTATCTCTTCTATCGCAAGATCGCCATCCCGTTCTTCCTCGTGACCGTCGCCCTGCTCGGCGCAGTCCTCGTGGTGGGCCCGGTGATCGGTGGTGCTCAGCGCTGGCTCCCGGTGGCAGGTTTCAGCTTCCAGCCTTCGGAGCTGGCGAAGGTTGCCGTCGTCTTCTCGCTTGCCTACCTCTTCGAGAAGAAGCACAAGCTGTTGAATCGGTTCGGGCATTTCCTGGTGCCCGTCGTCTTCATCGTGGGCACCGTCGGCCTCCTGGTCATGAAGCAGCCCGACCTGGGCACCGTGATCGTGATCGGGGCCGCGGCGATGGCGGTGATCCTCGCCAGCGATGCTCCGCTTCGCTTCGTCGCCTTGCTGGCGATCTCGGCGATCCTCGTGGTAGCGGTGCTCGCCTTCAGCGACGATTATCGGGCGGACCGGATCGTCGGCTTCCTCGACCCGTGGGGCAATTCGAGCGGCGAGGGCTACCAGCTGGTTCAGAGCTATTACGCCCTGTCGAATGGGGGGATATTTGGAGTCGGTCTCGGGGCGAGCCGCGCACGATGGTTCTATCTGCCCAACGCTCATACCGATTTCATCTTTGCGATCATCGGAGAGGAGACCGGGCTGATCGGGGCTTTGACCGTGATCGGGCTCTTCGTTGTTCTCGCCCTCTCCGGTTGGACCGTCGCCTCCCGGGCGCCGGACAAGTTCGGGCGCATGGTGGCTGCCGGGATCACGGTGTGGCTCTCGTTCCAGGCACTGGTCAACATCGGCGGCGTTCTCGGTGTTCTCCCCATCACCGGCATCGCACTGCCTTTTATCTCCTTCGGAAGCACCGCCCTGATCGCATCCATGGCAGCCCTGGGTGTCCTGGTGAACATCGCCCAGGCCGGGGTGCATCGCAAGGCATGAGCTTCTTGATCGCGGCCGCAGGCACCGGGGGCCACGTCTACCCGGGTCTGGCGGTCGGCGAGGCCTTGCTGGACCTTGGGGTCGCCAAGGACGAGATCCTCTACGTGGGTGGTGACCGGATGGAGGCGAAGGTGTACCCCGAGGCTGGTTTCCCCTACCTCCAGGTCGAGATGAGAGGGCTACAGCGTTCGGCGTCGGCACAAAACCTGTCGTTGCCCCGGGTGGTGTGGCGGGCGCGTGATCTCATCGCCGCGACCATGGCTGAACGGAAAGTGCATGCCGCCCTGGCCCTAGGTGGGTATATCACCGTCCCCACCGGGCTGGCCGCACGCCAGACCCATCTGCCCTTGATGGTTGCGGAGCAGAACGCGGAGGCGGGTCTGGCTAATCGCGTTGCCTCACGTTGGGCCGTTCGAAGCTTCGCTTCGTTTCCGGACACTCCGGGATTGAGTCGCAGTGAATGGGTGGGAAACCCGGTGCGCCGCTCTATCGCCGAATTCGATCGCATCGAGCTTCGATCTCAGGCGGTGGCCTATTACTCGTTGGCCTCCGATCTCCCCACGCTCGGAGTGTTCGGGGGATCGTTGGGCGCTCGAGCCCTCAACGATGCTGTGACCGCGATGATCGGCGCCTGGACCGGGGGGCGGATGCAGGTCGTCCATGTCACCGGCTCATCACATCTAGAGGGTCTGGTGTCGAGCCCGTCCCCAGGCGATGTGACCTGGCGCCGCGTCGGCTTCGAGGACCGGATGGACCTCTTCTACGCCGCTTCCGACCTTGTTGTCGGTCGGGCCGGAGGCGGGATAGCCGAACTGACCGCCACCGGGACACCGGCAATCCTGGTGCCAGGGGAGTTCGGAGCGCGCGGGCATCAGGCGGCGAATGCCGCATATCTCGCCGGTGCCGGCGCGGCGATCCTCCTTCCTGAGGCGGAGCTCACCTCGCTGGGGGAGGTAGTCACTTCGATCATGTTTGATCCTGACGTGATCCATGAGATGTCCGAGGCGTCCCGAAAGATCGGGAAACCGGATGCGGCGAAGGTAATCGCCAGCGCCATGATCGAGGTCGCAGCATGAGACTGGACTCGGATCGAATCCATCTGGTGGGTGCCGGTGGGGCCGGAATGAGTGCGATCGCCCGAGTTCTGATTGGCATGGGCCACCACGTGTCAGGCTCCGACCTGCGCGGCGGGTCGACTCTGGATCGACTTGCCGACGTTGGTGTCGAGACCCACACCGGCCACCACCCTGAAGTGGTTGCCTCGGCCGATCTGGTTGTCGCCTCATCTGCGGTCCCCGACGACGACCCGGAGCTGGCTGCCGCCTCAACGGCCGGAATCTCCATCTGGCGTCGTCCACGGCTTCTGGAGGAAATGACCCACTTGTGGCCGACCATCGGCGCTACCGGCACCCATGGGAAAACGACGACCACCGCCCTTCTCATCACCGCGCTACGGGCTGCCGGGGTCGACCCCTCGTTCATCGTCGGGGGCGATCTGGCCGACCTCGGCACCAATGGCCACTACGGAACCGACCCGCTCCTGGTGCTGGAGGCCGATGAGGCATTTCGCACGTTCGAGAGCCTCGCGCTAGTCGGCCTGGTCGTGACGAACGTCGAGCCGGAGCATGTTGAGCACTTCGGATCTTCCGAGGAGCTGTTGGAGACCTTCGTCGGGGTTGCTGCTTCGGTGGAGGGCCCTGTCGTCGCCTGTCTCGATGACGACGGTTCCGCCGAGGTGGCGCGACGGGTCGGGGCGGTGACCTACGGCCTCGATCCGGCGGCTATGTGGCGGATCACCGACTTCACCCCGGCAGCCGGGGGCAGCAGGTTCACGCTGTCGGGACCGGGTAGGAGCGCCGAAGTTCAGCTGCGCCGACCAGGTCTGCACAACGCCCGCAACGCCGCTGGCGCCCTCGCCCTTCTCTCCACGCTGGGCTACGACCTTCAGGCGTGCGTCCACGGGTTGGGCGAATTTCACGGAGTAGGCCGCCGCTGGGAGCACAGAGGAGTCGTGGCCGGAGTGACCCTGATCGACGATTACGCCCATCATCCGACCGAGGTCGCGGCGACGCTGAGCGCGTCAGCCGGGGTAGTTCCCGGACGGGTGTGGGCGGTGTTCCAACCGCATCTCTACAGCCGGACGGAACGGCTCCAGGACGAGTTCGGGGAGGCCTTGAGCGCGGCAGACGTCGTGGTGGTCACCGATGTCTATGGGTCCCGTGAAGAGCCGGTGCCCGGCATCACCGGGGAGCTGGTGGCCGAGGCCGTGGGCCGGCGGGGGGGAGAAGTCCACTACGTCGCCCATAAGGCAGACCTGGCCAGGTTCCTCGTCGACCGGGTGTCGGAAGGCGACCTGGTGCTGACCATGGGCGCAGGGGACATCACCCTGCTCCCATCAGAGCTCGCTTCCATGCTGGCCGGGCAGCGATGAGCACGCTCGAAGAGCTCGCTGCGGCGGGCGTGGTCGCCCGTGATGTGCCGTTGGGCCCCTACACCACCTACAAGTCGGGCGGGCCTGCCCGCTACTTCGCGGTCTGCGATGACATCGCGGCGATCGCCGCCCTGACCGAGACCGGCGAACTCGGGAAGATTCCGACCCTGGTCCTGGGTCGAGGCTCCAACCTGGTGGTGGCCGACGCCGGCTTCGACGGGATGGTGATCCGCTTGGGCCCCGCCTTCGGTGGCGTCGACATCGACGGGTCGCAGGTGACTGCAGGATCTGCGGTCTCGCTTCCGTTGTTGGCGAGGGCCACGGTCAACGCTGGTCGAACCGGCCTCGAGTTCTTCGTTGGCGTCCCGGGCACGGTGGGCGGGGCGGTGCGCCAGAATGCCGGTTGCTTCGGGCTGGAGACCAAGGACCGCCTGATAACCGCCAGCATCATCGATCTTCGGGACGGGGCGCGGTCGACCCTCGGGCCCGAAGAGCTGGATCTCTCCTACCGACACTCCAGTCTCCGGCCGACGGACCTCGTCACCGAGGCCGTGTTTCATCTCGAGGATGGGGATGTCGAGGCCGGCCTGCAGGAACTGCGACGGATCACCCGTTGGCGTCGAGACAATCAGCCCGGGGGGACTTTCAATGCCGGCAGTGTTTTCAAGAACCCGGGTCCTGTGGCCGCAGGTGAGTTGATCGACTCGCTCGGTTTGAAAGGGTTGAGTGTCGGAGACGTATCGGTATCGACGAAACACGCCAACTTCTTCGTGGCCGGCCCGGAGGCGACATCTGCGGACATCCTGAGACTCGTCAACCTGGTGAAAGACCGCGTCTTGGAACAGACCGGCACCATCCTTGAGCCCGAGATCCAGTTTGTGGGATTCGAAGAATGAGCATCGATCCAAGACTCAAAGAGCGACGCCGAGTCGTGGCCGAGGACCGAGCGCGGCGCAAGGTCAGCCGACTGCTCAAGCTCATGGTTGCGATCGTGATCGGCGGCCTTGTCGCTTGGGTTCTGCTCTCGCCGTGGCTGAGTGTGTCCGAGGTGGCCACGACAGGAGTGGTTTCCAGTGACACCTACCAAACCCTCACCGAAGTCGGGGCGGTCGCCGGGACGCCGATGATCTTCGTTCAGCCGGGCAGGGTGGAAGCAGCTTTGCTGACTGATCCGTTCGTCGGGAGCGCCAGCGTGGTCAGGGACTGGCCAGATCGGCTGATCGTCCAGATCGAGGAGCGGACTGCCCTCGCCTGGGTGGAGACTGCCGACGGCTGGGCCCACCGCGCCGTCGATGGCGTGGCTCTCCCTTCGCCCGAGAGCCCGGACGACGCACTGGCCTGGGTTCAGTTGCCAGATCTGCCTGGCGGCGATGCTGAGGCCTCACGGGACGTGCTCGGGGGACTGGCGTTTGTCCAAGCTCTACCGGAGTCACTGCGCATCGGGACCACGATCAAGATGAGAGTGAACGGCGAATTCTGGGGCACGGTGTCCGGATACGAGGTCCGTCTGGGGAGAGGGGTGGAAATGGAGGCCAAGGCCCGAAGTCTTGCCGCCTTGTTGGCCGAGAAGCCGCCCCGGGGGTCGATCCTGACCTTGATCGCGCCCGCCCATCCCGCGGTCACCCCACCGTCATGAAAACCCTGAAGGTGTACTTGAACCTTAGGAGTTTGGGGTTTACTTACCCCGAGGCGACCATTAAACCTCTACTTCAGCTTTCGATTTCCCCTTGGAGGTATCCGTGAGTTCAGCGAGTGGCGGCTATCTGGCCGTGATCAAAGTGGTAGGTATCGGTGGCGGTGGAGTCAATGCCGTCAACCGGATGGTCGAGGCCGGTGTGCGGGGTGTGGAGTTCATCGCCCTCAACACCGATGCCCAGGCCCTGTTGATGAGTGACGCCGATGTCAAGCTCGACATCGGGCGCGAAGTCACCAGGGGCCTCGGCGCCGGGGCCAACCCTGAGATTGGCCGGGCGGCTGCCGAAGAGCACCGCGCCGAATTGGAGGATGCCCTCAAGGGCTCGGACATGGTGTTCATCACGGCTGGTGAAGGGGGTGGCACCGGGACCGGTGGCGCTCCGATCGTGGCTGAAGTCGCCCGTTCGGTCGGCGCACTCACCGTCGGTGTGGTCACTCGCCCGTTCGGCTTCGAGGGCCGACGTCGCGCCGTCTACGCCGAACAGGGAATCGAAGCCCTCAAGGATGCGGTCGACACTCTCATCGTCATCCCGAATGACCGCCTCCTAGACGTTGGGGACCCCAGTGCGCCGATCGCCGAGACCTTCAGGCTCGCCGATGACGTCTTGATGAGCGGGGTCACTGGCATCACTGATCTGATCACAACCCCCGGGTTGATCAATGTCGACTTTGCCGATGTGCGCACGATCATGGCCGACGCCGGATCGGCAGTCATGGGCATTGGTCGGGCTACTGGTGAGAATCGTGCGAAACAGGCCGCAGAGCGGGCGATTTCGAGCCCGATGTTGGAGACCTCGATGGAAGGTGCGAAGGGGGTCCTGCTCTCAGTCGCCGGCCCCTCCGAGATGACCTTGCACGAGGCCACTGAGGCGGCGCGAGTGGTTTCCGACCACGCCCACGAGGACGCCGACATCATCTTCGGCGCCATCGTCGATGACGATCTCGACCAGGAGATGAAGGTCACCGTGATCGCGGCCGGTTTCGAGCTTCGCCGCGGACAGCGGAACAGTGGTGGCACTCGACCGGCCAAGACTCCCATCCTCTCGGACTACGACGAGGACGCCCTCGACATTCCGACCTTCGTCCAGGGATGATTCGAGTCCCCGGTGGGGACGGGGTGGCTTTCACCGAAGCCGGCGATGGCGATCAACGTGACGATCTCCGTTCGCGGTCGCTCGTTTCGGCGTCCCTGGGGATCCCCGAGGAATGGGCGTCGCTCAATCAGATCCACGGGAACCTGGTCCATCGAGTGGATCACCCTGGTGTGATTGGCGAGGGCGACGCCATGTGGTCCACGGTTCGCAATCTTCCACTGGCGGTGTTCACTGCTGACTGCTTCGGCGTGGTGCTTCACGCCCGCGAGGCGGTAGGTGTGGCTCATGCCGGGTGGCGTGGGTCCCGCGCCGGTGTGGTCGCCCGACTTCGCGACGAGATGGCCGCAGAAGGCCACGCTCCGACCCGGGCTGCTTTGGGTCCTGGCATCGGCGCCTGTTGCTTCGAGGTTGGTGAGGAGGTCTCCACCGAGTTTGAGGGGTTCACGACGGCGACCACCTGGGGCACGCCATCTGTCGACTTGGCTGCCGTGATCCGGACCGAACTGTCCGGGCTCGAGGTCTGGGACGCCGACGACTGCACCTTCCATCAACCAGGGTCCTTCAGCTTCCGGCGTGACCAGACATCGTTGCGAATGGCGACCATCGGATGGCTGCCGTGAGTTATGAGGGCGTCCTGGAGCGGGTGGTAGCGGCCGCCCAGCGGGCCGGGCGAGACCCCTCTGGCATCACTCTGGTCGCCGTGTCGAAGTCGAAGCCAGCTTCAGATATTCGTGTTCTCTACGACCTCGGTCATCGCGACTTCGGTGAAAACCGGGCCCAGGAGATGGCGGAGAAGGCGGCTCAGCTCCCACCTGACATCAGGTGGCATTTCGTCGGGGCCCTGCAGACCAACAAGGCCCGGCTGATCCGTCCTGTGACCCATCTCCTCCATTCGATGGACCGCGAGTCCCTGGCGTTCGCCTGGGCCAAGGGGGTCGGTTTGGCACCACCGGTGCTGATCCAGGTCAATACCGGGTCGGAGCCCCAGAAGGCAGGTGTCGAAGCAGGCGAGACCGTGGCTCTGCTCGAGACACTCCGCGCCAGCGGCGTCCCGGTGCGGGGGCTGATGGCCATCCCCCCGGTCACTGCGGATGCCGAGGCGATGCGGCCTCACTTTGTCGAATTGAGAGAGCTCAGAGACCGGCTTGCGGAACTCGATAGTGGGGTTGAGGAGTTGTCGATGGGGATGACCGACGATTTTGAGATCGCCGTCGAAGAGGGTGCCTCGTTGATCCGCGTTGGACGGGCTATCTTTGGCGACCGAACCTGACCCTGGAGTGGGTGAATGTCACTCTTTTCTAAAGCTCTCGTCTACCTGGGACTGGTGGATGAAGACCAAATCGACGACGAGGCCGCCACAGACCGCCAACAGCCTTCGGTCGTCGAGGAGGCGACGCGGCGGCCTGTGGAATCGATACCCCAGAGTCGACGAGTCGAGCCACCTCCAACCGCCCGTGCTGCCACTCGCCCTCAGAGTCGTTCCGGTTCATCCGATACCATTGGTCTGGTGCGACCCGTCGAGGTTCAATCCGACATCCTCGTGGTGGAGGAGTTCGGGGATGCCCGGATCCTTGCTGATCGCGTCCGGGATCGGACGCCGGTCGTCTTGGACATGAGGAGGGCCACTCCGGATCTGGTTCGACGGGTGGTCGATTTCTCCTCGGGCCTGATCTACGCCTTGGACGGCTCGATGCGCAAGGTTGGGGACGGGCTGGTCCTGGTTCTCCCGCCGCGGGTGGTCTTGAGCCGGGACGAAAAACGCCGATTGACGACCCTCGGAGCCTACGAGATCGACGATCTCGACGACTGACCTTGGACCCCATCGGAATCATCATCCTGATCCTCCAGGTGTACTTCTACGCCGTCCTGGCGTGGGTCATCCTCTCCTGGATCCCCACTTCATCCACTCACCCCCTGGGGAAGGTCTCGATCTTCCTCGACCGGATCATCTACCCGGTGATCCTCCCCCTGCGCCGGGTCATCCCACCGCTTCGACTGGGTGGGGGAATGCTCGATCTGACTCCGATCGTCCTCCTGATCGGAATCAACATCCTGATCGGAATCCTGAGACGTGTCGGCTGATTCTTGGAGCCGGCGGACGCGTTTCGTATCCTCAACGCCAACTCGAGAGGTTCATTAATGCCAATCACACCATCCGATATCGAGCACAAGACCTTTTCAACCGCGCTTCGCGGCTACGACCTCGACGAGGTGGACGACTTCCTCGACGAGATCGTGGTGGCACTGAGAGATCTCCACGGTGAGCTCACAGCCGCCAAGGCCAAGATCGCCGAGCTCGAGCAGAGCAAGGGACCTGAGGTCCCCGCGGTTGCAGCCGTCGCCACCAGCGTTGCCGTCGGCGACGAGGCTTCGGTGGGTCGGGTCTTGATCCTGGCCCAACAGGCGGCCGATCGGACCGTGGACGAAGCCCGGACGGAGGCCGACCGGTTGCTCGAAGAGGCACGGGGAGAAGCAGATCGGACGTTGACCGAGGCCCGCACCGAGGCCGACTCCTTCGAGGCAGAACGGGAGGAGCGCCGGACGGCGGCGCAGACCGAGATGGCAGAGCTGACGGTTCGGGTCTCCAGTGTCAGGAACCAGCTGGCCCTGCTCGCCACGTCAGTGGCCGACAAGCTCGACGAGATGGATTCAACAATCGAGTCTGCCGACCTCGCTGCCGAGGACGACGACGTCGACGACATGGCAGACCTCGAGGACATGACATCTGAAACCGTCGACGACGGAGAGGATCTCGAACTGGCGTTAGATGATGAGATGGACGACGCCGAATCCGACGAGGAGCTAACGACCGACCTAACCACGGTCGACGACGAGGCAGAGGCCGAGGACCCCGACGCCATGATCGACGAGTCCGAGGAATTGGATCTCGATGCGGCGAGCGAAGAGGCCGAAATCGAAGAGGACGCTGTCGAGGATTCGGTGGAGGATGTTGAAGAGGACGGGGTAGAGGAAGTCATCGAAGAAGCCGGTGACGAAGTGACCGACGAGGTCGACGGGGTCGAGAAAGCCGAAAACTCGGACTGAGCGCTACGAGTCAGTACGGACGAGTGACAACCAGACCGTTCGGCCATCCAGGTCGAAACTGTCACCCACCTCCGCGCTCGACGAATCGACCGAACTAGCGAGTACTTCGCCCGCAATCACATCGTGATGGGTGTCGAACGCTGCCGCCACCTGCGGGTCCAGGCTGTGCCAGGTCAGCGAGATCCGATCGACAACGTCGAGCCCGGCCTCGCGGCGCAGCTTCTGCACCCGGCTCACGATCTCACGTGCCACGCCTTCCAGCACCAGGTCATCATCGAGGGTGGTATCCAGCGCACAAGCGAAGTCGGCGCCGGTTTCCACGATGACGCCCTCAACGGGTGTCCGCTCCACGATCAGGTCATCGAGATTGATGGAATGACCGGCAACTTCGACCGAGCCACCGTCGAGGATGCCCGCGAGGTCGTCGCCTCCAAGTGCGGCGATTCCCGCGGCGACGGTCTGCATCTCTGAGCCGAGAGTCGGGCCGAGCTTCCTGAAGTTGGCCTTCGCCGACAAGTGAACGAGCGCCCCTTCGTCGTCGGTCGCAGTCACCTTCTTCACGTTTAGCTCTTCGGAGATGATGTCCCCGTGCGTTTCCACGGCGGCTCCGATGTCGGGGTCGTGGGTGAGAATGGTGAGCCCAGCAAGGGGCTGGCGGACACGGTGCCCTTCCTTCTTCCTCAGGTTGCGTCCCAGCCTGACGACCTCCCTGACCACCGCCATCGACGATTCCAACTCGGAGTCGATCAGGGTCTCGTCCGCCTCCGGGAAATCACGGTGGTGCACGCTTCGCACCGCGTCGGGATCGTGGCGGGCGATGAGGTCCTGATAGAGATGCTCGGTGATGAAGGGAAGGATCGGCGCCAGGACTTCGATGAACGTGGTCAACACCTGATAGAGGGTTGCGAAGGCGGCCAGCTTGTCGACATCGCCCTCGCCGGACTCACCCCTCGCCCTCCAGAATCGTCTCCTCGAGCGGCGCACATACCAGTTGGTCAGGTGGTCGATGAATCCGAGGATCGGCGGCACCACGCTGTAGAGGTAGTAGCCCTCCATCTGTGTGTTCACCTCCGCGACCAGGCTCTGCAACACGGAGAGAATCCAACGATCCATCTCGGGGCGCTCCTCGACCGGAGGGGCGTCGGCGAAGTCGGAAGTGGTCAGGCCGTCCGCTTCGGCATAGGTGGTGAAGAAGCTGTAGGTGTTCCACAGCGGGAGGAGAACGGTCCGAACCACGTCGGCCACTCCATCCTTGCTGAACCGCAGCGGTTCGGCTCGAAGCACGGGCGAATTGATGAGAAAGGCGCGAACGGCGTCTGCGCCGTGTTGGTCGAAGATCTCCGACGGGTCGGGGTAGTTCTTGAGGCTCTTGGACATCTTTCTGCCGTCCTCGGCGAGGATCAGGCCGTTGACGACGCAGTTCTCGAAGGCGGGCCGGTCGAACAGGGCGGTCGAGAGCACGATCAGGGTGTAGAACCAGCCCCGGGTCTGGTCGAGGCCCTCGGCGATGAACTTCGCCGGGAAGGTGGCTTCGAACCGCTCGGTGTTCTCGAATGGGTAGTGATTCATCCCGTAGGGCATCGAGCCCGACTCGAACCAGCAGTCGAGGACTTCGGGGACCCTGGTCATGACTCCGTCGCAGCTGGCACATGGCCAGGTGATCAGGTCGATGAAGTGCCGGTGCAGGTCGGTGGGTCGTTGTCCGGAGAGCCCCTCAAGCTCGTCCACGGAGCCGATGGCCACCCTGTCCTCACAAGAGTCGCACTGCCAGACCGGGATGCACGAGCCCCAGTAGCGATTGCGGCTGATCGCCCAATCGCGGGCGTTGGCCAGCCAATTCCCGAATCGGCGGGAACCGACATATTCGGGCACCCAATGCACCGTCTCGTTGAGCTCGACCATGCGGTCCCGAAACTGCTCCACGGCCACGAACCAGGTGGGGATGGCCTTGTAGATGAGTGGAGTGCCCGTTCGGTAGCAGTAGGGATAGGAGTGGACGATGCGCCCCGAGTGGACCAACTTGCCCGAGCCCCTCAGCAAGTCGATGAGGATGGCGTCCGCTTCCTTGACGTTCCGTCCGGCCACCTCGGGCACGTCGTCGGTGAAGTTGCCTCCGGCATCCACCGGGTCGACCAGGGCTTCGATACCTGCAGCTTGCAAAGCGAGAAAGTCGGCTTCTCCATAGGCGGGCGCCATGTGCACGAGCCCCGTCCCCTCGTCGACGGAGACTTCATCGGAGGGGATGGTGCGGAAGGCTCCGACATGCCAACGGTCGGCGAAGTGGTCGAACGGTGGCTCGTAGCCGACCCCTAGGAGTTCGGCGCCCTTGACCCGGGCCACGGTCACACCCCGGTTGCCGAACACAGACTCGACCCGTTCAGCAGCGATCCAGTAGTGGTCGCCCCCATCTGCGATTCTCAGGTACTCGTTGCCTGGGCCGATCGCCACGGCAAGGTTTCCCGGCAGAGTCCACGGCGTCGTCGTCCAGATCAACAGATAGTCGCCGGCCTCGGCCTTGTCGTTTCCTTCGACCACCGCCAGACGCACTGTGATCGAGGGGTCCTCAACATCCCGGTAGTCGAGATTCGCCTCGAAGTTGGAGAGCGGGGTGGTGGCGCCCCACGAGTAGGGGAGCACCTTGAAGTCGCGGTAGATCAGCCCTTTGTCCCAGAGTTGCTTGAACACCCACCAAACGGTCTCCATGAAGTCGGGGTCCATGGTCTTGTAGTCGTTTTCGAAGTCGACCCAGCGTCCGATGCGCTCGGTGAGCGTCTCCCAGGCCTCGGTGTTCGCTTGGACTCCGATCCGGCAGGCCTCGTTGTATCGGTCGATGCCGTATTCGGCGATCTGGCGGGGGCCGGAGATGCCGAGCTGCTTCTCGACCTCCATCTCGATCGGAAGCCCGTGGGTGTCCCATCCGAAGCGCCGCTCGACTCGATACCCCCTCATCGTCCAGTAGCGGGGGACCATGTCCTTGATCACCCCGGCGAGCAGGTTGCCGTAGTGGGGGCTTCCGGTGGGAAATGGAGGGCCGTCGTAGAATACGTACTCCTTATCGGCGGGCCGTCGGCGCACCGATTCGGCGAAGGCGTCGGTGTCACGCCACAGGGCGAGCACCGCTTCTTCGAGGCGGGGGATGTCGACCGCGGGGTCGACTCTTTGAAATCCGGTCTCGTTGGTCAATGCGGCCAGTCTTTCGGGGCGCTCGGGAGCGGGAATCGTAGGGTGTGCGCCCCCCTGTGAAGTAGAACGAGGGAATTGATAAGGTTCCCGCCCTTTACGAGGATGACTCGTGGCCAGAAATCTCGCCAAATCAACGGTTGAGCGTTACCGGAAACGTCTCGAGGATGAGCGTGAGCGCCTCCTGGTGATGATTCGGGATTACCAGCTCGAATTGGAGGAGGCACGTCTCACCGAGAGCTCATCGGATCGCAGCCCTGATCCCGGCAATGCCGAGGCAGGGTCGATGAAGTTCGAGTACGAGAAAGAGCTCTCCATAGAGCAGAACACGGTCGATCTCCTGGGCAAGGTGGAGCGCGCTCTCGAAAACATCGAGAACGGGCGGTACGGGATCTGTGAGAGCTGCGGCAAGCCGATACCTATGGCTCGGCTCGATGTCCTCCCCTATGTGACGCTCTGCGTCGACTGCGCCCGCAAGAGTTGATTCGCCGGTACGCGCTCGCGGCCGGGATCGCGGCCTTTGTCGTCACCATCGACGCCCTGACCAAACGCTGGGCCTCGATTCACTTCGTGGGTAACCCCGTCGAGGTGATCCCAGGATTCCTGACTTTCACCTACACCGAGAATCCAGGCGCTGCCTTCGGGTCGCTGCAAAGCGCCGGCCCTTTCTTGGGCCTTGCTGCAATTGGGGTGACGCTTGGCCTGCTCTGGGCCATTCGCCATCCGCGCCCCACTCTGGAAATCGTCGCCTTCGGCCTGATCATGGGTGGGGCACTCGGGAATCTCGTCGATCGGATCTTTCGCGGCCCGGGCCTTCTCGACGGGAAAGTGATCGATTGGGTCAATTTGTGGTGGATACCGACGTTCAACCTGGCCGACACTTCGATCACCATTGCCGTGGTCCTATTGCTGATTCAGTCGTGGCGGACACGCTGACATTCGAAGTCCCGGAGCCGCTCGACGGGATGCGCGTCGACAAGGCCATTGCTTCACTGCTCGGAGTGAGCCGCTTCGTCGCAAGAGAGCTGGTCGACCGGGGGGTGGTCCTCGACGGAAACGCGGCTCGCCCGAGAGATCGGGTGCGAACCGGGTCGGTGATCGAAACGCCACACCCCGCGGTTGAGCTCTCTCTTCAACCCGAGGACGTCCCCTTCGACGTCCTCTATGAGGACGACGCTCTTCTGGTCGTGGATAAACCGGCCGGCGTCGTGGTCCACCCTGGGTCGGGCACGAAGGAGGGCACCCTCGCCGCCGGCCTCCTCAACCGATATCCGGAGTTGGAAGGGGTCGGGGAACCGGGGCGGTGGGGCCTGATCCACCGTCTGGACAAGGACACCTCGGGGACGTTGATCGTGGCCCGCACCGAGGACGCCTACCGCTCCCTGGTTGATGACCTGAGCGCGAGGAGGATCGCCAGGACCTACATCACCCTCGTATATGGCCTGTTCCCGGTGCCGACAGGGACCATCGATGCCCCGATCGGACGCGACCCTTCCCGCCCCACACGAAGGGCGGTCTCACCAACGGGAAAGTCGGCTGTCACCCACTATGAGTTGATCGAAGAGTTTCCCCAGCACGAAGTGGCCCTGCTCGAGGTCAACCTCGAGACCGGGAGGACACATCAGATCCGGGTCCACCTGGCGGCGATCGAACATCCGGTGATCGCCGATCGGACCTACTCGCCCTTCAACACCAGGGTGAAGTCCCCCCGAATCTTCCTCCACGCCCGTCGGGTCCGCCTCAACCATCCGGTGTCGGGCGCCGAGGTCAGTGTGGAATCGCCTCTTCCCGAAGATCTGCAGACAGTGCTGGATGGTCTCCGGTCGGGTTCCGCCAGCTAAGAAACCGAGATATCTACCGTTTGATCAAGTGACTCAAGAGAACACCACCGAGGCGCCGGTCTGTTATCGCCATCCAGATCGCCAGACCCTTTTGGCATGCAGCCGCTGTGGCCGTCCGATCTGTGCTGCCTGCTCGATTGATGCCTCGGTAGGCCAGCGCTGTCCCGAATGTGTGCGTGAGGAGGGTGGGCAGAAGGTGATCCCCACCGGCCCCAGGCGCCGGACTTCGGCGGCGACAGGAGCCCCGGCGACCATGGTGTTCATCGCCCTCTCCGTCGTCTTCTACCTGGCGTCGAACTTCGGCGCTTTCGGGGACCAGATCTTCTCGGCTCTCGCTCAGGACAATCAGGCGGTGGCCGCTGGTGAGTGGTGGAGGATCTTCACCGTCGTCCTCCTCCACGGGTCGATCACCCACATCCTGTTCAACATGTGGGCGCTTTGGGTACTGGGCCCCCAAGTGGAGCGAGGGGTTGGCACCTGGCCCTTTGTAAGCCTCTACATCGCGGCGGCCGGGATGGGGGGAGTGGCTGCTTACTACTTCGGCGGCCCGTTCGATGTCGGTGTTGGCGCATCGGGCGCCATCTTCGGGTTGTTCGGGCTCTGGATCAGTTGGGCAGTGCACCGGCGCAACACGGCCTACGGCCGGGCGGTCCTCAACCAACTCGGCTTTCTGCTGCTGATCAACGCGGCAATGCCTTTCATCTTCCCTGGCATCTCCTGGCAGGCCCATCTCGGAGGGCTGATCACCGGATACCTGATCGGCGAGGTTTGGGCGAAGATCCAGGGGCCGAATGCGACCGCGATTCGCGCCGCAGTCGGCTTTGCGGTGGCCGCCCTGGCCGCCGTCGCCGTGTCGTTATGAGGTAAGGTTGAATGACAGCCGTGTCATTCGCCCACCTCCACGTTCACACCGAATACTCGATGCTCGACGGCGCGGCCCGGATACGGGACGTGGTCTCTGCGGCGGCCGCCGACGGTCAGCCGGCGATCGCAATCACCGACCACGGCGTCCTCTACGGGGTCGTCGACTTCGTGAAGACTGCGCGGGAGATCGGGATCAAGCCGATCATCGGGATCGAGGCCTATTTCACCGACGGATCGCGATTCGATCGGCCCCTGGGCGGGGCCAACAAGCGCTTCCACATGAACCTCCTCGCCGTGAGCGAGGTCGGATACCGCAACCTGCTTCAACTCTCATCCAAGGCCTTCCTCGAGGGCTACTACTACAAGCCTCGGATGGACTTCGAACTGCTGGCGCAGCATGCCGAGGGGATCATCGCCACCTCCGGCTGTCTCGGCGGGATGGTGCCCCAACTGCTGGCGCCGGACTCGATGAGCGAGGAGGGCAACAAAGGCCAGATCCGTGACTACGAGGCGGCGTTGGCCGCAGCCGGCAAGTTCCAGGACATCTTTGGCAAGGAGAACTTCTTCATCGAGGTGCAGGACCATGGGCTCCCGGCACAGAAGGCGATCATGCCCGACCTTCTCGCCATCTCGACTCACACCGGCGCCCCTCTGTTGGCGACCAACGACGCCCACTACACCAGGCGCAATGAGCACGACGCTCACGACGTCCTGCTCTGCATCCAGACCGGCTCGTTGCGCAGCGACACCTCCCGGCTTCGTTTCGAGGGAAGTGACCACTACCTGAAGACCGCGGCCGAGATGCGCCAGCTGTTCCCCGACGACACGTTCCCCGGGGCCTGTGACAACACGCTGTTGGTCGCCGAGCGGGCCGAGGTCGAGTTGGAGCTGGGGCGGATCTTGCTGCCCCATTTCCCGGTTCCCACCGGCGAGACCGAAGTGACCTATCTGCGAAAGCTGGTCGACCAGGGCACCAGGGAGCGTTACGGGCACAACCCGGCTCCGGAGGTCTGGGACCGGGTCGAGCACGAGCTGAAGATCATTGAGGAGATGGGCTTCCCCGCCTACTTCCTCATCGTTTGGGATCTCATCCGGTACGCCCGGGAGAACCGGATTCGCGTTGGCCCTGGGAGGGGATCCGCCGCCGGTTCGATCGTTTCCTACTGCCTCAGGATCACCGACATCGACCCGCTTGCCTACGGCCTCATCTTCGAGCGCTTCCTCAACCCGGGGCGCAAGGAGATGCCTGATATCGATATGGACTTCGACGAGCGCTATCGCTCCGACGTCATCCGATACGCCTCGCAGAAGTACGGCGCCGACCGCGTGGCCCAGATCGTCACGTTCTCGACGATCAAGGGCAAGCAGGCGGTGCGTGATGCGGCCCGGGTGCTCGGTCACGCCTACGGAGTTGGCGACCGGATCGCCAAGGCAATGCCGCCACCGATTCTGGGCAAGGAGGCCACCCTCGAGCAGGTGTTGGTCGCCCCGCCGGCCGACGCCGACTCGAGCGTCAAAGACTGGTATTCCAACGCCCAGGGGTTGCGCGAGCTCTACGAGAGTGACGAGGCGGTTCGTGAGACGGTGGATGCGGCTCGTGGGGTGGAGGGGCTCCGTCGCCAGGACTCGATCCATGCCGCGGCCGTCGTCATCGGCCCCGAGCCGCTCATCAACATCGTCCCCATCCAGCAGAAGGGCGAGGGCGCCGAGATCGTCACCCAGTACGAGATGTACGGCGTGCAGTCCCTCGGGTTGCTCAAGATGGACTTCCTCGGCCTACGCAACCTCTCAATCATCGAGCGTTGCCTCGAGCTCGTAGAGGAGACCACCGGAGAGCGGGTCGATATCGACTCGGTGCCTCTCGACGACGAGAAGACTTTCGACCTCCTCCAGAGCGGGAACACCATCGGTGTGTTCCAGTTGGAGGGGACGGCGATGCGGTCCTTGATCAGGTCGCTGAGACCCGACTCATTCAACGACGTGATTGCTTTGGTCGCCCTTTACCGCCCCGGTCCGATGGGGGCGAACATGCACAACCTCTACGCCGACCGCAAGAACGGCCGGGCCGAGATCGAGCAATTGCATCCCGCCCTGACCGACAAGCTGGAAGACACCTATCAGATCATGGTGTACCAGGAGCAGGTGATGACGGTCGCCCAAGAGATGGCCGGCTACTCGATGGTCGAGGCAGACGATCTCCGCCGGGCAATGGGCAAGAAGATCAAGAAGGAGATGCTCGCCCAGGAGGAGCGGTTCATCCAGGGCTGTATGAGCCAGGGCCACACCGAGGAGACCGGCAAGGAGATCTTCGGGCTCATCGAGCACTTCGCCGGGTATGGCTTCAACAGATCACATAGCGCCGCCTATGGCCTGGTCGCCTATCAGACCGCGTACCTCAAGGCCCACCACCCGGCCGAGTACCTGGCCGCTCTGCTTACCGCCACCAAGAAGGACAAGGACCGAACGGCGGTGTATCTCAACGAGTGCCGGCAGATGGGGATCAAGGTGCTGGTTCCTGACGTCAACGAGTCGGACAGCGACTTCACAGTGCGAGAGGGGAGGATCCGATTCGGGCTCTCTGCGGTGCGAAATGTGGGCGACGGTGTGGTCGAGAAGATCGTCGAGGCCAGGGCCGAGGAGCCCTTCACCTCACTCCAGGATTTCGTCGACAGGGTCGACGTGTCGGCACTCAACAAGCGGACCCTCGAATCGTTGATCAAGGCCGGCGCCTTCGACGCCTCGGGTGATCCGCGCAAAGGCCTGACCATGGTCTATGAGCAGATTCTCGATGCCACGCTCGAGCGTCGGCGCAACGAGGACATGGGCCAGTTCAGCCTGTTTGCCGGCGATACCGAAGCAGTCCAGGAGAGCCACATCGAGGTGCCCGCACTGGTCTGGCCCCAGAAGATCCGCCTCGGCTTCGAGAAGGAGATGTTGGGGCTCTATGTCTCGGATCATCCTTTGCTCTCGATCGGCCCCTCGTTGGCCGCTGCAACCAGCAACGGGATTCACGACCTCGGCGAGCTGGCGGATCGAAGCTCGGTGGTGGTCGGCGGCTTGGTCGCCTCCATCACCCGCCGTTGGACGCGGGCAGGGGAGCCGATGATCTTCTTCCAACTGGAGGACCTCGAGGGATCGATCGAAGTCATGGCATTCCCCCGAACCGTTCACGACTTCGGCCCGGCGATCATCGAAGACGCAATCGTGGTGGTCAGTGGCAACCTCGACAATCGTGGCGATGAGGTGAAGGTGATCGCCAGGGAGATCAAGGAGCTGGAGGTAAAGGACGACAACTCGGTTCGCCTCCAGGTGGCCGCCGGGCGCCTTTCCCCCGAAGTGGTCACCCGACTCAAGGGGATACTCTCCAACCACCCGGGCTCAGCCGTCGTCTATCTGCACATGGTCGGCGACAACGGAACCAAGGTCTTGAAACTGAGCGATGAGCACCGGGTCGAACCGAGGTCGGCGCTCTTTGCCGAGTTGAAGGAGCTGCTCGGTCAG
>DATDJH010000145.1:0-3840 GCA_036520635.1 Acidimicrobiia bacterium | reverse complement strand
TTGGGCGAGCCCGAAGACCAGCTTCTGTTTTATGCGCTGCTTTGGGCACTGGAGAAGGGCGATGTCCCGGCCTACGTGGAGGCGGTATCGGTCCGGACCGGCGAGAGGTATCGGACGGTTCCCTCGTCGGGGGACATCAATCGCGTGGCGGGGGAGGTCGCCGGGCTGGTGAACGACATGCGCCGTGCGTGGTCTTCCGGTGTCGAACCTGAGCGCACGGGTGGGCCCTGGTGTCGGTTTTGCCCGATCCTGTCTGACTGCGCCGAGGGTCAGGCGGCCGAGGCGCTGCTCGGGTAGAGCAACGCCTGGCCTGATTCATCCCTCAGCAGCAGTGGCTTCCGCCGCCACAGCATCCGGATCCGTCATCGACAGGGATCATGTTGACTCCTTTCGTATCGATGACCTTCGATACATTGATCTTGGTCGATGGATCGATGTGTGTCAATATATGTCCATGGAATTTTGTTGCACCCCGGTTTTCGAAGGTGTCATCGACGCGGCCGATGCAGTGGAGACGGCGAAAGCGCTTGCCGCTCTGGGTGATCCGGTCCGTCTTCGAATCGTCTCCCTCCTGGCGGCCGCGCCCGGGGGCTCTGCGTGTGGGTGTGAGCTCGAGTCCCCGCTCGGGCTGAGCCAACCGACCGTCTCTCACCACCTCCGGGTCCTGCGTGAGGCGGGTCTGGTCACCGGTCATCGCGAAGGCCGTTGGGTTCACTACCGGGTGGTCAGCGACCGCCTCGACGACATCCGTCAGGTCCTGACCCCACCCGTGGCGGTGGGAGTCTGAGCGAATTCGATGGAGCCTCGGGGCGGACGTAGGCTTCTGGCCCGATATCGACAGTCAGGAGCATCAATGCCATCAATGCAGAGCCGAGCCACCGCCACCTGGGAAGGGGATCTCTTCACCGGATCCGGCACCGCCAGTCTCACCAGTGGGGTCGCGTCCAACCTTCCGGTCAGCTGGCCTAGTCGCACCGAGGCTGCGAATGGCAAGACCAGCCCTGAGGAGCTGATCGCAGCAGCCCATGCGGCGTGCTACTCGATGGCCTTCGCCAACGGTTTGTCGGGCCGGGGCTTCCCACCCGCCCACCTCGATACCACTGCCGAGGCCACCTTCGAGAAAATGGAACCAGGTTGGCGGCTCACCACCATGGCGTTGAGTGTGACCGGGAATGTTCCCGGGATCAGCGCTGAGGAGTTTCAGGAGGCCGCGGCTGCGGCCAAGGACGGCTGTCCCGTCTCCAACGCCCTCAAGGGCAACGTCGAGATCACGATCAACGCCGTTCTCGCCTGATCGGAAGTCTCAGCTCAGCATTTCCAGGAGCTTGGTGACCGTGTTCCAATTGCGGGCCGTTCCTGCGATGCCGAGCACGCGCTCGAAGTAGTCCAAGCTCAGCTTGCTCCGGCCCTGGCCGTTGGGATATCGAAGGTAGATCTCACGCCCGATCACCTCGAATTGGTCGCTTGGGGACCGGTTGGGGTCGAGGGCAGCGACTTTGTCGGCTTCCGGCACTACCTCGAGGAATACGACGTGGATCCGGGAGGGATCAGCCTCCGTGTCGAGGAACGGATGAGATCGGGCCACGGCGACAAGGTCCTCGCGCTCCCTGAGGATGACCCGTATTTGGAGTCCGAAGGTCTCGGCGATTGCGAGTTCGATCCTGCCAGCCAATCCGGTCACGGCTCGATCCCCGGATTCGAGAACGACGTTGCCGCTCTGCAGATAGGTCTCAACATCCCGCAGTCCGAGATCTACCAGCGTGGATCTCAACTCGGTCATCGGCAACCGGGCCCGACCGCCGACGTTGATGCCTCGGAGCAGAGCGACCACCAGGCTCAAGGGCTATTTGGCCTCCGGGCTCTGGGGAGCGCGGATTCCCCGGAACTCCCAATCGCCCCCGAACGCGGTGGAGACCACCTCCTCGGACTCGCTCGGCTGGGCGCCGACGTCGGGCCGCACAGGGAGGCCTTCCACGATGGTGTTGGTCAATGCGCCCAACCCTTCGACCTCGACGGTTACCGCGTCTCCCGGCTCGACCGGCCTCGATCCGGCTGGCGTGCCACTCAGGATCACGTCGCCGGGTAGCAGGGTGATCGTCCGCGCCAGGTCGGCTACGAGATACGCCATGTCCCATGCCATCTCGGAGGTGCTCGCCTCCTGTCTCACCTCGTCGTTGACCAGAGTGCGGATGGCCTTGTCCCGGAAGTCCCAATCGTCGACGAGACCGGGCCCCAAGGGGCAGAGCGTGTCTGATCCTTTGACTCGGAGCATCGACCCGGCGTCGGTGTCCCGGAAGTCGTGAAGCCCGAAGTCGTTCGCGATGGTGTACCCGGCGATGTACTCCTCGGCCTGATCGGGGGAGACGTCCTTGCAGGTCTTTCCGATGACGATTGCGATCTCGCCCTCGAAATTGAGGTAGCGGCATCCGACTGGGCGGACCACATGGCCGAGATGGCCGTTGAGGGCGGTGGTCGGCTTTTGGAAGTAGGTCGGGGCCGGGGGCAACCGTGTCATGAACTCCTCGACCCGGCTCCGGTAGTTGAGATGGACGGCGAGGATCTTCGATGGCTCGATTGGTGGGAGATGGGTTGCTGTGGCCGAATCGAAGCTTCGCCCGTCATCGGCAATCAGTGCCCCTCCGATGCGTTGGACTTCCAGGGGTTGGCCTTCGACCAGGATCCTCCGTCTCTCCGTCATCGGTTCACACGGTAACCAGAGGTCGGTCCGGATTATGTTTGGTTCCTAACGATCTCATGGCAATCAACATCCTTCATCAGGACCTCGGGGAAGCCCACGCCGACCTCGCTTCTCACGACACGTTCCTGCGATGCGTTCCCCATGCCACTTTTGCCCGGATGCGCCGGGAGGAGCCGGTGGCCTGGGTGGAAGAGGCCGACGGGTCCGGGTTCTGGGCGGTGACCAAGCACGCCGATGTGGAGATGGTCAGCCGCGACTTCGCGCGGTTCACGGCGTCCCGCGGGATCCGGATCGAGGACATGGCGCCGGACGAGCTAGAGGCGAGACGGACCATGATGGAATTCGACCCCCCGGAGCATGCCCGGCTCCGCCGTCTCGTCCAGCCTGGGTTCACGCCGAAGGTGGTCGCCACCTACGAGGCGGCCTTCCGACAGCTTTCGGCTCAGGTTCTCGATCAGGTCGTGTCATTGCGCGAGTTCGACTTCGTCACCGAGATCTCGCGTCAGCTCCCGATACGGCTCCTGTGTCGCTTGCTCGGAGTCCCGGAGTCGGACGCTTCCCAACTGGTGGCCTGGGGCGATCAAATGATCTCCAATGCCGATCCCGAGTACACCCCCGTGGTGATCGACAAGGACGACAGCGACGAGTATCGGCTGCTCCCGTTTCGGTCACCGGCGGCGATCGAAGTGTTTCGTTACGCCGAGGAGATGGCGCTCGAGAGGAGGGCCCACCCCGAAGACGACATCATCAGCACCCTGCTCCACGCCGAGCCGGACGGGGAGCCCCTAACCGATCTCGAGTTCAAGAACTTCTTCACGTTGATGATGGTGGCGGGCAACGAGACCACCAGGCACACCATCAGCCATGGGCTCATCTTCCTGACCAACCATCCGGAGCAACTGGAGGATCTGCGAGAAGATCCCGAGAGGCTGTCGGCCTCGGCAACCGAGGAGATCTTGCGCACTTCGGCGGTGACCATGCATTTTCGACGTACCGCCACCGAGGACACGGAGCTCGGTGGGTCTTCAATTCACCAGGGTGATCGGGTCGTTGTTTGGTATCCGTCGGCAAATTACGACGAGGAGGTGTTCGACGACCCGTACGCCTTTGACATCCATCGCGCTCCCAACGACCACCTCACT
>DATDJH010000144.1:0-4359 GCA_036520635.1 Acidimicrobiia bacterium | reverse complement strand
CCAAACCCGAGCGCCACCTGGGGAACGTCTCGTTGTGGACAGTCTCCAAGCTGGGCAAGATCGCCGAGTTCGGATACTGGATCCGCACCGACGAAAACTCCAAGGGAATCTGCACCGAGGCAATGGAATGCCTCCTCGGTGAGGCGTTTGGATCGCTGGGCTACCACAAGGTGACGCTCCGAATCGCGGTCGGCAACGATCAGTCCGACCGCGTCGCCAGCAAACTGGGTTTCACGAGGGAAGGGGTCCTCCGCGAGGAGTTGTTGATCCGTGGCAATTGGGTGGACCATTCGCTGTGGTCACTTCTCGACCGTGAGTATCGGGCACTTCGGCGGTCCGGTGAGGTGCACGGCACCAGATGAAGGACCTGAAGGCGGGTGGCCTGGGCGCCTGGATCGACGACCAGGCCGGCCAGCAGTCGTTCAGCGGGGTGGCATTGGTGTGGGAAGCAGGCGAACCAGTCTTCACCCATGCTGCCGGCCTCGCCCACCGCGGGCATCAAGTGCCGGTCACCCTCGACACTCGTTTCCAGGTCGCATCCGTCACCAAGATGGTCACCGCAACGGCCGCTCTGCGGCTGGTCGAGAGGGGAACACTGAGACTCGACCGTCCCCTCCTCGATTTCCTACCCCCCGATTTACGCCCGGCCTCACTCGACAAACGGCACACGCTTCATCATTTCCTGTCCCACACCTCTGGCCTGACCAATTACCACGATGATGAAGACGAGACGTGGGCTTCTTTCACCAGCGCCTGGGACCGGGTACCGGTCTATCACGCCCGGGGGCCAAAGGACATTCTTCCTCTCTTCGCCGACCTCCCCGCTGCCTCAGACCCCGGAGAGTTCCTCTACGCCGACGCCAACTTCATCCTGATCGGGGTGCTGATCGAGTGGGTTACGGGGAAGTCATTCGCTGAAGTGGCTGCCGAGGAAGTTCTGGGTCCTGCGGGCATGGACGACTCCGGCTTCTTCCAGATCGATCTCGAGCCCCGCAACATGGCCACCGGCTATCTCGCAACCGACGAACCACCAGACACCTGGCGTTCCAATATCTACAGCGTCCCGGCGGGCGGGATGCCGGATGGAGGGCTGACGACCACCGCTTCCGATTTGGCCCGGCTCCTCGACGCCATCGACTCAGGGTCCCTGGTCCAACCTGACACGGTGCGCCAGATGCTGACCCCGCATGGGTTCGACGACAACGGGGTCGAGGCCTACGGCTACGGGATGGAGTTGGTGGTGGTCGACGATCGGGTGACGGTCTACGGGCACGGTGGAGCCGATCCGGGGGTGTCGACGATGGCGTCGCACTATGTCGATGCCGGGGTCACCGTGGTCGTGCTCTGTAACCAGGACCGTGGGTCATGGGCCACCGTGCAGAAGATCACGGAGATGCTGGACCTGGACGACCCCCGCGAGTAGCACTCAACCGCTTGCCAATACGCGTGAGGCGTCTCCGACGAAGGTGGCAATCGTCGGGTAGAAGCCGACCAGGACCGTGAATGCCAACGACAGCCCGAGGGCGAGTCGCAGCGAACCGGCAGGAGCGGCCGATGCGTCATCCTCGAACTCCCCGATCGGGTCGTCGATCCAGACCGTTTTCACGACCCGGGCGTAGTAGTAGATGGCAACCACCGCGTTGAGAGCTGCGATCACCGCCAGGACCACCGTGGCAGTCCCTCCGGCGATCATCACCGAGCGGAACATCGCGAACTTGGCGAACCACCCAGCGAGGGGTGGGATCCCGGCCAAGCTGAAGAAAAACACCGCGACCAACACCCCAAGGCGGGTGTCCGCCTGGGCGAGCCCGCTCCATGCCCGAAGCTCTCCGGATCGGGTCTTGCGGGCACCGGCGATCACCACTGCGAAGGCGCCCAAGTTCATAACCGCGTAGATCGTGAGATAGATGATGGTCGCCGAAAACGCCTCCTCCAGGTCGGCGCCCACGACGGCCGCAGAGGCGAAGGGCACCAGCATGAAACCGGCCTGCGCCACCGACGAGTAGGCGAGCAGACGAACAATGTTGGTCTGTCTCAGCGCAGAGAGATTCCCGATCGTCATCGACAACGCAGCCAGGACCCACAGCGCCGGGGCCCAGATTTCGGAGACCGAGGGCAGCGCCAGATACATCATGAGGAGCATCGCCACGAAGCCGGCAGCCTTCGAGTTGACCGACAAATATGCCGTCACCGGAGTCGGAGCCCCTTCATACGTGTCGGGCGCCCAGAAGTGGAAGGGCACAGCGGCGATCTTGAAGCCGAAGCCAGCGATGACGAAGAGGACCGCCACGATCAAGGCCGGCTCACCCGCCATGCCTGCGGTCGCCTCCGCAATCCCGGAGAACGTCACCTCGCCGGTCAGTCCATAGATGAACGAGAGGCCGTAGAGGAGGAGCGCCGTCGAGAGAACTCCGAGGATGAAGTACTTCATCGAAGCCTCGTTCGACTTCACATCACCCTTCCGCCAACCCGCCAGCAGGTAGAGCGGCCCGGTGGTCAATTCGAGGGCAACGAACAGGATGATGATGTCGCGGGCGGACGCCATGACCATCGATCCGAGAACCGAGCAGAGCAACAGGAAGTAGTACTCCCCCTGGTAGTAGCGGTCGGACTCGATGTAGTGGTGGGACATCAGGAACACCAGGTAGGCCGCCACCACGAAAAGGCCTTTGAGTACCAAGGCGAACTCGTCGACCACGTAGGAGCCGTCGAACATCGAAATCGTCTCGCCATTGACGGCGAGGAACACCAGAGGGACCGCCGCTAGAGCCGTCCCGGCCACGGCCGCCGTCGCGGTCCAGTACTTCTGGGCCCGGGGTAGCAACAGGTCGAGGGCGAAGACGACCAACAGTGTCGCGATGATCACGAACTCAGGCGCAAACGCCAGGTAATCAACGTCGAAGGTCACGCACTCACCCGCCCGACCCCAGCGAAGCGACCGCGTCCGTGTCGAGCACGGTGTTCACCATCGACGTCACCGTGTCTGTAGTCGCGTCGAAGATGAGGTTGGGATAGAACCCGATCACCAATATCAGCACGATCAGTGGGGCCCAGGCGGTCAACTCGAAGCGGTCGACGTCGTGGAACTCCTTGCCCTCCCACTCCGCTCCCGGCTCACCGAGGTTGACCTGCTGCAACATGTAGAGCATGTATCCCGCGGTTAGAACGGTCCCAATGGCCCCGAGCACCATCGCGGTCCGGAACACGCCGAGCGGCAGGCCCGCCAGGGGGTTGTAGGAGCCGACCAGTGACATGAACTCGCCCCAGAAGCCCGCCAACCCGGGGAGGCCAAGCGACGCCATGGCGGTGAACGCCAGGATCCCACCCATCACCGGCATCAACTTGATGTTCCCGCCGAGGCGGGACATTTCCCGGGTGTGATAGCGATGGCTCATCGAGCCGGCGAGGAAGAAGAGAAGGCCGGTGATCAGGCCGTGGGCCACCATGCCGATGATGGCGGCGTTGATCCCGATGTCGGTCATCGTGGCGATCCCCAGCATCACAAAGCCCATGTGCCCCACCGACGAGAAGGCGATGAGGCGTTTCATGTCGGTCTGGGCGAGACAGGCCAGCGAGCCGTAGATGATCCCGATCACCGCCAGGATCGCGATCGCCGGAGCCCAGTTTGCCGCCTCTTGGGGGAGGATCGGGAGCGAGATCCGGATGAACCCGTATGAGCCCAGCTTCAGGAGGATTGCTGCCAGGAGCACCGAACCGACGGTCGGGGCCGCGGTATGGGCATCGGGGAGCCAGGTATGGAACGGCCACATCGGCACCTTGACTGCAAACCCGAGGAACATCGCCCCGAAGACCAGGAAGGCAAAGGTCCCGGTGAAGGCACCCCCGGCGCCGAGCTTGGTCAGCTCGACCATGTCGAATGTGCTCACCCCGCTCACCTCACCGGACTTGAAGTAGAGCGCCAGGAAACCCAGCAGCATGAAGGCGGAGCCAAACAAGGTGAACAAAAAGAACTTGATCGAGGCATAGATCCGGGTCTCGACCTCACGGGCGAATCCTGGGATCTTCCGCATCGACCGGTCACCCCAGATCCCGATCATGAAATACATCGGGAGCAGGACCACCTCGAAGAAGATGAAGAACAACACCAGGTCGAGTGCCACGAAGGTGCCGTTCATCCCCGTTGCCAGAATCAGCATCAGGATCAGGAACGCCTTGGGGTTCTTCGGCTCCTCCCAGTGGTTCCAGCTGTAGATCACCGCCAGCACCATCACGAATGTCGAGAGGACGAGGAGCGGCAGGCTGATGCCGTCGATCCCGATGTGATAGTTGGCGTTGATGGCCTCGATCCAGGTCTCGTTGACCTCGAACTGGTAGCTGTTGTAGGTACCGGCTGAGAAA